>JANXWQ010000279.1 GCA_025351065.1 Chthoniobacter sp.
GAATTTGCGGGCCAGGGCGCGGGCCAGCACGATGTGCTGGCGGTGGGCGGTGCGGCGAAACTGGATGGCACCGTGCGTCTCGTGAACCTGGGCAGCGTCAGGCTGAAGCGCGGCCAGAGCGTCACCTTCCTGACCGCCGGCGGCGGGGTGAGCGGGAAGTTTTCCACGGTGAACAGCGACAGCTTCCTGCCCAGCGGCCACCTGCTGCGGGCCGGCGTGGTGTATCATGCCAACACGGTCGATCTCGCCGCGATCCAGGGTTCCTTTGGCAATGACCTCGGCAGCCTGACCCCGAACCAGAAAGCGGTGGCGCACAACCTCGACAACATGGTGAATGACAGCCGGGCGAACAAGATCATCGACTTCCTCGACCGGGAGTCGCTCGGCAGTCTGCGCGGCGATTTGGACAAGATCGCGCCGGAGGAGCTGGCGTCGATTTTCAACATCGGCGTGTCGCTGGCCAATGTGCAGACGGCGAACCTGGAGCGGCGCATGAGCGACCTTCAGACCGGCAGCGAGGGCTTTAGCTCGAGCGGCTATGGCATGGGCGGCAACAGCCAAAGCTATGGCGGCACCACCCAGACCTACAGCGGCGACGCAAGCTATAACAGCGGCCACACCAGCTACCGCGGCCCCACGGGCGACGGCGGCAAGGAAATGCGCGCGCCCATCGACAACCGCGTGGGCGTGTTTGTCACCGGCGTCGGCGAGTTTACCAACATCGGCAACACGGCCAATGCGCGCGGCTACGACCTGACGACCGGCGGCCTGACCATCGGCGTGGATTACAAGGTGACGGAGCACTTTGTCATCGGTCTGAACACCGGCTACGCCCGCAGCAGCGCGGAACTCAACGGCAACGGACGCGTGACCGTGGACGGCGCGAAGCTGGGGCTCTACGCCACTTACTTCACCGGCACCGGCTTCTATGTCGATGCGGCGGCCAATGGCGGCTACAACAGCTATGACACGCGGCGCAGCGCCCTCAAAGGCACGGCGAACGGCGGCACCAATGGGCTGGAGTTCAACGGGCTCCTGGCCACGGGCTTTGACTGGAAAACCCCGGACGGCCTGACCATCGGGCCGGTGGCGAGCGTGCAGTATACCAACGTGCAAATGAACAGCTTCAAGGAGCATGGGTCGCTGGCCCCGCTGAAGTTCAACGATCAGAGCGGCGAAAGCCTGCGCACCGCGCTGGGCGTGAAGATGAGCTACGACTTTCATCCGGTGGCGAGCGGCGTAGTCATCCGGCCCGAAGTGCGGGCGTCCTGGCAGCATGAGTTTGCCGACAGCAGCTATGCGCTGACCTCGCGCTTCGCCAACGGGGCGGGCAACACCTTCACCGTCCACGGCCCGCAGATCGGCGACGACAGCCTGCTCGTCGGGGCCGGAGTGGCGGTGCTGTGGAACGAGCGGACCTCGACCTATGTCTATTATGACGGCGAAGTGTTCCGCTCGAACTACAACTCGAACAACGTCTCCGGCGGCGTGCGTCTGACTTTCTAAGTCGCGCCCGGACGCGGCGAAAATCATCTGGCCCGCCGGCTGCAAAGCCGGCGGGCTTTTTCGTGCCGGCGTGCAGGGACGTTTTGACAAAGAAATGTTTGACGGGATGGCCGGCGGTGCCTACACCACTGACCTTGTTTGCTGTTTTTAGCCTAGGTCAGCTTTTCACCCGTCATACTCACTCCCAACCCAACCACAAAAACCACCCGCATGAAAAACTCCCGTCCCCGCATCCTCGCCACCTCCATCGCCGCCGCGCTGTGCGGGCTGGCAGGTTTCACCCACTCCGCGCACGCCGCGATTCTCATTCCGACCCTGTATTGGGATACCAATGGCGCGCCGGTGGGCTTGGGCGGCAATGGCAACTGGAATCAAGTCACTACGAACTGGAACAGCAACTCCACCGGCACCGGGGCGACAACGACTTGGGCGGACGGTTCGAGCGCGGTCTTTGGCGGCACGGTGGGCACGGTGACGGTCACTGCGCCGGTGAGTGTGGGTAACAACATGACCTTTAACACCGCGGGTTATCTCATCAATGGCGCGAGCCTTGTGACGCTGGCGGGGACGAGCATCTCCGCACCGGGCGCGGCTGCCATCAGCGCGCCGCTGGCCGGCAGCCTCACGGTGACGGGCAGCACCACCGTCCTGACGCTCAGCGGCGCGAATGACCTGTCGGGCGGCGTGACCGTCCAGAATGGCACGCTCAAGGCGGGCGCGGCCAATACGCTGTCCGCGGCCGGGTTGGTGACGCTGAACAAGGCCGACGGCAACGGCACTGCGGTGCTGGATCTCAATGGCTTTAACCAGACCGTGGGCGGGCTCAAGATTTTCGCACCCGAAAATACCAGCGACATCAACCTCAACGGCGCGACGCTGACGCTGGCGGGGGACGTGAATCTCGTGGACAACACCGCGAATCCGGGCAACGGCGAGATTGCCAATATCAATGGCGGCGGCGCGCTCGACCTGGGCGGGGTCACGCGCACCTTCACCATCGCTGGCCAGAGAGTGAGCCAGGAGGAACTGACGATCAACGTGCCGATCCAAAACGGCGCGCTGACTTTCAACGGCCTGACGAGCACCAATGACGGCAGCGATGCAGGTTTGTTTCTCAATGCCGTGAGTACCTACACGGGCGACACGCGCATCCTTAGCGGCACGCTCAAGGCGGGCGTGGCCGGGGCAGTGCCGAAGTTTTCCGAGGTCTATGTCAACGGCACTTTTGACCTCAATGGTTTCAACCAAAGCGTAGGCGCCATTTCCAATGGCGGGGCTATCCTTGCGGCGCAGTCTTCGACCCGAAACCTCATCCTGCTCCACGGAGCCGTGCTGACCACGGGTAATAATAACGAGGACACGCTGTTCAAAGGCATCATCAGCGACGGCGGCATCCTCGGCGGCGGCGTGGTGAAAGTGGGCGCGGGCACCTGGACGCTGACGGGTAACAGCACCTATGCGGGTAACACTACGGTCAATGGTGGTGGACTGATCGTGAATGGATCGCTGGCTAGCGCGCAGGTGATCGTCAACGCCCTCGGCACGCTCGGCGGCAGCGGCGTGCTGGCCGGCAGCGTGGTGAACAACGGCAATGTCGGCCCCGGCAATTCGCCCGGCACTTTGACCGTGAAGGGTAACTACACCCAGTCGCCCACGGGCACGCTGACCATCGAGGTCGCGGGCAAAGGCGCGGGCCAGCACGATCTGCTGGCCGTGGGAGGCAAGGCCAAGCTCGACGGCGGGCTGCGGCTCGTGCAGGTCGGCAGCCCGCGGCTGCATGTGGGGAACAAAGTAACATTTCTGACCGCAGCGGGCGGAGTGCAGGGGAAGTTTTCCAAAGTAACTAACAATGTGGCCGACGGCACGCTGCTGAAAACGGCGGTGCTTTACAATGCCAATGACGTCCAGCTCGCGGTAACCGGCACGGACTTTGCCCGGCTTGCCGGACTGACTTATAACCAGCGCCACACCGCCGCGATGCTTGATGCCATTGGCAGCAACCCGCGCGCCGCACGCCTGCTCGACTACCTGACCGACCGCGCGTTCCGCGACGTGCCCGGCGACCTGGACCGGCTCGCGCCGGAAGAGCTGGCGTCGGCCTTTAACATTGGCGTCTCGCTCGGCAATGTGCAGACGGCGAACCTCGAACGGCGCATGGACGACGTGCGCGCGGGTTCCGCGGGCTTCAGCGCCGGGGGCTATGCCATGAATGGCAGCAGCGCCGGTTACAGCGGCACCCTCGGCGTGGGCGGCCCGGCGGGCAAAGGCGGCAAGGAACTGCTCGCACCGGCGGACAATCGCCTGGGCGTGTTCATCACCGGCGTCGGCGAGTTCACCAGCATCGGCGACACCAGCAATGCGCGCGGCTACGACCTCACGACCGGCGGCGTGACCCTCGGCGTGGATTACAAGATCACGCCGAATTTTGCCCTCGGCGTCAACGCCGGCTACGCCCGGACCGGCGCGGATCTCGCGCGCGGCGGACGCCTGACCGTGGACGGTGCGAAGCTCGGCGTTTACGCCACGTATTTCACCGCGGGCTTTTACGCCGATGCGGCGGTGAGTGGCGGGCTCAACGGCTACGACACCAGCCGCCGCGCCCTCGTGAGCACCGCGCGCGGCAGCACTGACGGCGGCGAACTTAACGCCCTCGCCGCGACCGGCTACGACTGGAAAACCGGCGGGCTCACCTTTGGGCCGACGGTGAATTTTCAGTACACTTACATGAACATGAACGGCTTCACCGAGCACGGCTCGCTGGCTCCGCTGCGCCTGGCCACGAACCACGGCGAAAGCCTGCGCACCGCCGTCGGCGGAAAAGCGGCCTACGACTGGCAGGTCGGCGGCGTGACCGTGCGGCCCGAGGCGCGGGCCGCGTGGCAGCATGAGTGCGGCGACAGCACCTTCGGCATCACCTCGCGCCTGACCAGCGGCGCGGGCGGCAACTTCACCGTCACCAGCCCCGAGGTCGGCCGCGACAGCCTGCTCGTCGGCGCGGGCGTGGCCGTGCTGTGGAATGAGCGCACCTCGACGTACGTTTATTACGACGGCGACCTCGTCCGCAAAAACTACAGTTCGCACAACGTCTCCGGCGGCGTGCGCCTGAGTTTCTAAGCCGCGCCGAAAGGCAGCGAATCCAACCAGCCCGCCGGCCCGCAAGGCCGGCGGGCTTTTTTTGGCGTGTGGTGGTGAGAAAGGCGGCGCGGGCGAGCGTTCGCAGCCGCTGGCGGATGGCTCGCGAAACATCCGGGAAGGAGGGCGAGGCGGAACAATTTCAACCCAACGCCCGCACGGTCCAAGCGAGCGGTATCCGGCGCGGGTAAAAAACATTTTTTCCTGGAAAATTGCGGCGGTCGGGCAGACGGCGGCCGGCGGGTTTTGCCGGGCGGCCGTCCGTTTTTTTCTTGGCCGTCCGGCGCGGGGCTCGCATCTTGCGCGGCCATGTCCGCTCCCTCCTCATCCTCCGCCCCGTGGTGGCGGCAGCTTACCGGCTACCATTGGTTTGTTTTCGCCGTGGCCTCGGCGGCGTGGTTTTTCGACTGCCTGGATCAGCGGCTGTTTTCGCTCGCCAGAAATCCCGCGCTGGCCTCGCTGATGAATCTCCCGGCGGGGCACATCGATGTTCAGAATTTCGGCAAGGTAGTCACCGCGTGCTTCCTGATTGGGTGGGGTGTGGGCGGCATGATTTTCGGCTCGCTTGGGGACAAATTTGGCCGCGCGAAAATGCTCACACTGACCATCCTCATTTATTCGGTTTTCACGGGGCTCAGCTTTTTCAGCCGCACGGCGGTCGATTTCACGATTTTCCGTTTCCTCACCGGGCTCGGTGTCGGCGGCGTCTTTGGCCTCGCGGTGGCGCTGATTGCCGAGACGGTGCCGAGCGGCGCGCGGGTGCAGTCGCTCGGCCTGCTGCAGGTGCTCTCGACGGTCGGGAACGTGAGCGCGGTGTTTGCGAAGATGGGCGTGGATGCGCTGGAGGCGGCGAAAGTGATCGAGCCCGGACGCGGCTGGCGCTGGATGTTTCTCGTCGGCGCGCTGCCCGCGCTGATGGTCATTTTCACCCGCAAATATCTCAAGGAGCCGGACTCCTGGCTGCATTTGAAAGCGGCGGGCAGGCTGCCAAAGGGCAGCATTTTTGCGCCCTATCGCGACCTGCTCGCGAGTGTGCGCTGGCGAAAAAATCTCGCCGTCGGGGCACTGATTGCCTCGACCGGGGTGATCGGGCTTTGGGCGATTGGCGAGTACGCAGTGGATTTGCAAAGCGCGGTTTTCAAGAGCCACTACGAAGCGCAGGCGCCCGCCGAAATGCTCGCGCCGGTGCAGCTAAAACGCGCCGCCGTCGCGCAAATCCCCGCCGGCACCGCCGAGCGCAAAGCGGCTGACGCGGAGCTGAAGAAGATGGAGGCGCCGCTCGATGCCATCACGAAACCGCAAGTCGATTGGTCGAAAAACCTGGCCTATTTCCTGAACATGCTCGGCGCGGCGGTCGGCATGTGGCTGTTCACGCGCCTCGCCAAGTTTGCGGGCCGCCGCGTCGCGTTCTTTGTCGGTTTCAGTTGCGCGCTCGTGGCCACCGCCTTCGTCTATTGGAAAATGAACTCGCCGCAGGATGCCTACTGGATGATGCCGCTGATGGGGGCCGCGCAGCTCGGGCCGTTCGCGGGCTTTGCGATCTATCTGCCGGAGCTGTTTCCCAGCCGGCTGCGCAGCACGGGCACGTCCTTTTGCTACAACCTCGGCCGTTTCGCCGCCGCCGCCGGGAGCTTTTACTCCTCGGAGCTGACCAAGGTTTTCGCGAAGACCCACGCCGCCCCGCTGCCCTACCGCTACTCAGCGATTGCGATGTGCGCGATTTTCTTCGTCGGGCTCGTCACGGTGTTCTTTGCGCCGGAGACCAAAGGCCAGCCGCTGCCCGAGGAGGAAGCGGGCGCGGTGTGAGATAAGACCCATAGGTCATATAGGTCACCTGAGTCATATAGGACTCAGGTGATGACCCGCTCAAAAAACCGGCGGACGCCTCGCGACGTCCGCCGTTTTTTGAAAGCCAGGGTGCTTACTTTTTTGTCCCGTAGGCGCGCACGAAGTCGATGCACTGCTTCACCTCGGCGAGGTTGTCCTCCATTTTATACTCGTACTCGACCGAGACCGGCCCGTCGAAGCCCTGCGCCTTGTATTCGTCGAGGATGCCGGTCACGTCGCTGACGCCAGTGCCGAAGGGCACGTCGTGGCCGCTGGGCAGCGGAGCGTGCAGATCCTTGAGGTGGCTGCTGACGATGTGGCCTTTGAGGATTTTGATGGCGTCCACGGGCTTCAGCCCGCTGCGCACCCAGTGCCCAGTGTCGGCGCAGGAGCCGATGCGCGGGTCGCGGTCTTTCACCACGCTGAGGATGTATTCGGGATCCCACATTTTGTAGTTCGGGTCGTTGTCGCGCTTGGGGTGGTCATGGAAGCCGACCTTGATGTCGTACTCCTTCACCAGCGGCTCAAAGGTGTCGATGGCATCCACCGATTCCGTGTTGAGGACACGGATGCCGAAGCTCTTGGCAAACTCGAAAACCTTGCGCGATTCGGCGGCGTTTTTCGACAGCCCGACCACACCATATGCCACGGGCGTGATGCCTTTCTCCTTCAGCTTCGCCTTCACTTTGTCCCACACCTCGGGTGGGGAGTTGTGGTCAAATTTCACGTCGGCCTGCTCCGGCGAAAGTTTCTGGCCGGGAAAAAACTCGATGACCTTGCCGCCGGCTGCGGCGGTTTTGTCGATGGCTTCGAGGACGCTGAAATGATTGAACGTCCACGCTTGGCAGCCAATGGCGAAGCCGCCCTGCTTCAGCGCATCCGGGAGGGGCGGTGCGGCGTGGGCGGCGGTGACGGTGGCGAGGGCGAGGATGAGGAGGGCGGGGAGTTTGGTCATGCGGTGAAGAATGGGCGACGGGGCACATTCTTAGGAAGGATGAAAAGCGGACGCTGGGTTGGCGGGTGGTTTTGTTTTTTAACGCAGAGGCGCAGAGGACGCAGAGGACGGGAATGAATTTAACGATCTTCGTGAGGCGGATACGGCTGAGCCAAACCTCTGCGCTCTCTGCGCCTCTGCGTTTTCAAAAAAACCAACGGTCGGCCAGCCGCGCCGCCTACTTTTTCTTCGCATCCCACGCGGCCCAGAACTCCTCTGCGGTGGTGGCGGCGTGCCGGGTGGCGGCGTTCCACTCGTGGCCGAGGTACTGGAGCTTGGTGAGTTTGCGCAGCGCTTCGGTGTAGTTGGTTTGGCTTGGCAGAATGACTTCGGTGAGTCCGGGAAATTCGGCGAGCTGCCGGCAGTCGAGGAAGCCGGTGCCATTGAGGTGGACGACGGTCAGCGGCGCACCGGCGAGCGCGCTGAGATCCCAGACGCGGCTGCCGCCGGCGCGCAGTTCGCGCACGGGCTGGTCGCGCAGCGCGGCGAGGTCGCCGACGGGCAGGCCGGTGAGGTTGATGGTGAACTGCCCGTCGGCGGTCTGCTCCACGGCGTCGGGCGGCAGAGCTTTGGGGCAGGCGCGCTGGAGGGCGGTGCGGACGGGGCCGGCTTTGGCCAGGGCGGGAAAAATCTCGCTCCAAAATGTTTTGGCCGGCATGGCGTTGGACGCGCGGGTGTCCATCTGGATGCTGACCAGCTTGGGCAGCTCGCGGAGGCAGGCGCAGTCGATGGCCTGCGCGGGCAGGCGGATTTCCGTGAGGCCGGTGGCGGTGGTGAGCGGGGTGAGGTCGAAGATCAAAGGGCAGCGTTCGAGGCTGAGGGTGCGCAGTTTGGTTTTGCCCGCGAGCGGCGTGAGGTCGGAGACGCGGGTGTCGTTGAGCGAAAGGGTTTCGATGACCGGCGTGGCGAAGACGCTGAGGTCGGCGATGGGCGTGTTGTTGGCGTGGACGCTGGTGAG
>JANXWQ010000303.1 GCA_025351065.1 Chthoniobacter sp.
AAAAGCGTCGCCGCCTCACGCAGCTTCTTGATGATCTCTTCGGGTGTATGTCGTTTTCTTTTCATTGGGAGTTGGGCGGCGCTGGCGCGCCGCCAACTCTCATAGCGCCTGGATCAATTTCCGGGGAGCAGGCCAGGCCACATTGGTCGGCTGATAAGTAAAAAAAGAATCCTCCCCAAGCGACGCGACCCGCCGGCACGCCGCACCGGCCCGCCCGCCCCAAGGCGGAGAAGGTCGGCGACGGAGTGCCGGGGATGCGTGAGTCGAATCACGAGTTGTGATCCAGATGTCCCGGCCCGTTGCCCTCGGAGTCGGCGAGCACCGTGGCCGTGGCGGCGTTGCCATCGCGATCCCAGCCGGAGAGCAGGAGGACCGGCAGCGCCTGTCCCTCGTTCTCCTCCCAGAGGATGGCGGTGACCTCCCGGCCAACGAGCTTCGCGTAATGCTCGCGCTCGGTTTGTCTCGGGCGGCTTCCATCATTCTTGGAGCCGGTCCACGATGGGGTTTATTGGCGGCGGCGATCAGCCCGGCAGGCGGCATGCTCCCGATCCACCATGAGGTTGGCCCGCCACGCTGGGATGCGAGCGGCATCGGCAATGGCCGTCTGCCCCATGAACTCCCGCAGATCCGCAGCGAGTTTGGCTCTGAGCTGGTAGGGACGGCTGAACCCCGAGCCGCAACCGCGGGCGGCCTCCCCGAATTTCTTCCCCTGCAGCAGCCCCACCACCATCACCCCGTAGCGATAGTCGTGGGTGGCCAGGAAGAGTTCCCAATCAATATCCCGCGCGGCGGTCAGCGCGGGATCTTCCCGTTCCTCGGCGAGCAGATCGCCGAGGGTGATCGGTTCATCGAGTTCCGGGTCATAGCCGACCTCATCTTCCAGGGAGAGGAGGCTGCTTTTGCAATCGAGCTGCGTGGCCGACGCCAGGGCATCGGTCCGGCCGCAACCGTGGTTCCTCCTCCCGCTCTTCGTGTGGAGGATCGCGTAGTAGGCGATGTTCCCCGCGGTGACTTTCTTTCCGGCGCGTTCGACGCTGTCGAGCATCCGGGCCGCCGTGACGATGGCATCCTGGACCAGTTCTTCACTATCCTCGGCTCCGACCGGCATGACGGTGCGCGGATCCCCCACGGGGACAAGGTGGTCATGCTCGCCGTGGATGATGAGTATGGGTTGGATGATGCGCCGGGCCGCCTCGGTTGGCTGAATGTCGGCGACGGTGAAGCCGGCGAGCTTTTCGCCTTTGGTGATCACCCGGTGAAAGAGCCAGTCGTTGTCGCAGCGCGTCATAAGACGCATTTGCACGCGGGCCACGTCTTCGAGGCGGCAAAAGGAACTCATGATGATTCCGCATTCGAAACGCTTGTCGTTCGCCAGAGCCTGCGTGGCGACCGCTCCGCCGAAAGAAATCCCGAGGACGCCGACCGGGCCGATCTCTCCAAATCGTTTCAGAGACTCGTCGAGGACGGCGCTGACGTCTTCCTTCTCCCTCTCGCCGTACGTGCAATACCGCCCACCGCTCGCACCATGTCCGCGGCTGTCAAAGGCGATGGCATTGTGGCCGTGACCGACCACGACGCGAATCATCTCGCGCATCCATTCCTTGGAACCGCCCCACCCGTGCAGGATGATGACGGTGCCCGCAGCGGGTTGCCCAACGGCGGGAACAAACCAGCATTTCAAGGTGAGGCCATCCTTCGTTGGGCTGTCGAAAGGCGTGAACGCCAGACCATCCTTGGCCGGTGTATCGGCGGGGGCGTTCTGGTTGTAGTCGGTTCGGTGCGGGACGACGAACTTCCGGGGCAGGACGATTTCGCTCACGACGATCGGGCCGAGAATTAGCAGCAGGAAACCGCAACCGAGAAACAACCTCATTTTTGAATTCTTGGTTCTGATCTTCGTGGACATGATTGGTTTGTTAGTTGGGAAGCCCGAACGCCAATGTCGCAACCCATCCGGGAAATATTTCCCGGAGGTTGAGGAGGGCGTGGAGTGCGGGCGATGGTAGTCGAAAGAGAAAACCGAACGCCGTCCGATGGTCGAGGAACGTCATCCAAAGCCGCGAATTAGCGGTGTCGATGGTCACTCACCACTGCCGGAAATGGCTTCACGATTGAGCCCAGGTGACGGGCGCTTCGCCGCGAAATGCGGCGGTACGGAGAAGGACTCGCGACTGCGAGATAAGATCCTCCTTCTAGTAATTATGGTCAAAAATCGCGGAATTCGAGAGTCAGGGGCAATCGGCGGAATTGGCACTTGGCTTTTGCTGCAGTGACCAAAGCGCACATTTTTTTGACCGGCTTGCCGAATATGGACCCCGGCACGTAGGCCACCGTCTTGCCGCGGACTTCCGCGAACAACATGCAACGTCCCTAAATTTCGCTCAACACGTTGTTATTTGTGTTGTTACTTTTGCGATTTCGACCCTGATTTTTTGACGTATTCTCTTTTAATTAGAGGGGGGAGCGGGTAGCGGGAATCGAACCCGCATGGCCTGCTTGGAAGGCAGGAACTTTACCACTAAGCTATACCCGCGTCGCAGCGCAGGAACTCTGCGCGGCGGGCGCGCGTTGACAAGCGCTTTTTGCGGCAGCCTCGGCAGCGCAGCGACGGAGCTAGCGCGGACGCCCTCGTCCGCGAACGCCGCACGGGTGCCCCACCCGCGACGGAACCGTTGTTGGAAAAAATAGGGCGGGCAGCTTTTTGCGGAGTGGGTAGCGTCTGCGGCAATCGCCGAAGATTCGTTCGAGCAATCCATGAGCACGACCCTGCCACTGCCCCCCCGACGGCACCCGCCTCGGGTGATCCGCTGGGGCCTCTCGCGGGGCGGCTGGCGGCGGCGGACCGGCGGTTGCAAATGGAGCGCGGGGGAAAGCTGATGCTACGGGCGAGGCCGTGGGTGGCGGGTGCGGTGCTGGCGGGTTTTGCGTCGGATATAGTGCTGCATCTCGCGGGCGGGGTGCGGGCGGGGATAACGGCGGGTTTTGCCGGGGCGGTGCTGGCGGGTGCGGGCTGGTGCGCGTGGGTGGCGGTTTGGGCGGCGCAATTCCTTCGAGCACACGGCGCGGATGCTGGAGAGCCGGCATGCGCGGCTGGGCTCGAAGCTGATGAACATCCTCCAGCTTCGCGGGCAATCGACGGACGCGTCGGTGATGCTGCTGACGCGGGAAATGGCCGGGCTGGCGGTGAGCAGTTATGCGCGGGAGCTGCGGGACGAACCGATCGAGCTGCTCGCGCGCACGGACACGCTCCTGCGCGAGGCGAAGCGCGCGAGCTGGTGGCTGTTCGGTTTCGCCGCGGTGCTGGCTCTCGCTTTCGACATCACGAAAACGGAAGTGCCGCGTTTCCTCGATCCGTTTGGCGATCATCCGCCCTACTCGTTCACGCGGCTGGAAATCGCCGATCCGGGCGCGGACGGCGCGCAGGTCGTGTTTGGCGAGAGCCTGGTCATCACCGCAAAATCGAGCGGCCATCGCCCCGGAGAGCTGTGGCTGTCTTGGTTCCCGGACGGGCACCCGGAGCAGGTGGAGACGGTGCCGATGTTCGACAAAGGTGAGCGCGGCTTCACGCAGCAGATCGAGGGCGTCAGGTCGAACCTCGTCCTTTTCGTCCACACGAAGAACCGGCACGCGCTGAGCAAGCAGCGACGCGTGGGCGTGATTCTGACGCCGAAGCTGGAGCGGGCTTTCGTGAAAATCACGCAGCCGACCTACACCGGACTGCCGCCGGATGAGCACGCGCTCACGTTCAAAAACGTGAAGGCGCTGGAGGGCAGCACGATTGAGTTTCGCCGGCAATCGAACAGGCCGCTGGCGAGCGGGCATCTGACGGTGACGGCCGAATCGGGCACGGTCTTGCCGGTGGAGATGAAGCCGTCGGGCGAGAAGGAAGTGTCGACGACGATCGAGGCGAAGCAGCACGCGCAACTCGGTTTTTCGATTATTGATCTCGACGGCTTCGCCTCGCAGGAGACGTGGCAGTGCGCGCTGCTGGCCAATTTCAAAAAGGCCTCGGACGAACAGCTCGCACGGCTCGGCGCGACCGAGCAGGAGACGGAGGATGAGGTGCTGAAGCCGCTCGAAGACCTGAGCCTGCTGCACGAAATAGTGAAGGACATCAACCGCTTCAAAGACCTCTACGCGGCGCAAAAGGAGATCGGCGACGAACTCGACGCCGTGGAGCAGAAGCTGTGGGAGGACGGCAAGGCCGCGCAGGAGAAGTTTCCGAAAGCCGGGCAGAGCGCAAAAGACATCGCGCAGGCCATGGGTGATCTGCGGCTGCAAACGCTGGCGAACCAGACGACGCGCGAGATGCTCGCGGGCAACGGCGACACGGGTGCGGATCTCGCGGAAACTTTGCGCGGCGAAATGGAGAAGCTCTTTTCCAAATGCAACGGCAAGGAAGGCGAGATGAGGGCAATCAGGATTGATGGTGGCACAGGCATGCCGGAGAGTGTTGAGGAGTGGTATGAGCGCGTTAGGGAGAGGCAGAGGAAGCTGGCTATTATCAAGCAGGGCAACGAGGAGGTAGTCAGATCTGTGGAGATGGAGGACACTGGTTGAAGCCGCAAGAAACATCAATCTCTCACGAAGATGAAAGTCACGCAGTCAACATATCGTCTTAGGACGGTGCTATA
>JANXWQ010000351.1 GCA_025351065.1 Chthoniobacter sp.
GGCGGTGGGAGGATGGGGTGGCGGCGCGTCCACCGGCCCCCTCGCTGCGCTCGCCCCGGACGGCTCGGAGAGCCGTCCCTACCCGCAATCCCTCTACCGCTTCTTCGAGCACTTCGACCTGCCGAATATCCCCGCCGCGCCCGCGATCATGCAGGCCGTGGCGGACGGCTCCGCGAAGATCACCCCGCCTTTCAAACCGTATCTCGAGGAGAAGCTGTGGTTCGCGCTCTTCTGGATGCGCCCGCTGCGCGAGTTCTGGCGGCGGGAGCTGAGCGAGCGGCACTTTCTGGAGCTGCAAAAGGTGATCCCCTACACCTGGATCATGGACCCCGCGCCGCTGCCGCAGCACGCGGTCATCCCGGGGCTCGACATCCACGCGTGGGAGGAGCTGAAAGGCTTTTCGCAAAAGCAGCGGGAGCTGATCCTGAAGATCAGCGGCTTTCACGAAACGGCGTGGGGCAGCCGCAGCGTGGTGCTCGGCTCCGACAGTTCGCACCCGGAGTGGCAGGCCGCCATCGACGCCGCGCTGGCCGCGGCGGGCACGCACCCGCACATCCTCCAGCGCTTTCACAAAGGCCGCCTCGTCGAGCAGCCTTACCTCGATCCGGCGACCGGCCAGCTCGCGGTGCTGAAGGGGCGCGTGCGGCTGTGCCCGTATTACTTTGTGCTCGACGGCCAAGCCGAGCTGCGCGGCGCGCTCGCCACCATCTGCCCGCCGGACAAGAAGCTCCTCCACGGCATGCGCGACGCCATCATGGCCCCGACGGCGGTGGGGTGAAAATCCAGCCGTCCCTATTTCAAAAACCGCAGGAGGTCGGCGCGCAGCTTCTCCGCGTCAGGGCGGTAGAGATACATCATGTGCCCGCTCTGGAAGTGCTGCGTCGTGATGTTGGCGCGCACGCTTTTCGGCAGCGTGAGGTGCGCGAGGCTGTAGGCCAGCGTGTCCTCGGGGCAGGCGAGGTCGCGGTAGCCGGAGAGGACGAGCACGCGCAGGCGCGGGTTGGTTTTCAGCGCCTCGGCGAGCCGGGCTTCGTTGGAGGCGTAGCGGCCCTCGAAGGCGGACCACTTCCACGGCAGGCCGTTGAGGACGTGGTAGGGGTGGTCGCTCTCGTAGCCGAGTTCGCCGCGGATGTAGGCGTTGATGGCCGAGGAGAAGCCGCCGACGATGTTGGAAAACGACGGGTCGAACTCGGGGCGCAGGTCGCTGCGGTCGCCGTCCTCGCCGGTCACGCGGGCGTCGAAGCGGCCGAGGATTTTGCCCTCTTTGCGCAGGAGCATCTCGCGGAAAAAGGCGGCGTCGATGCGCAAGTCCTGGTCGTCGATCTGCTCGGCACTGAGGCCGGTGAGGCGGGCGAGTTTCTCCGCCAGCCGCCGGCGCTCCTCCGGCGCGAGGGCCGCGCCCTTGTGCAACGCCGCGGCATACTCGCCCTGCGCGAAGGCGCGGGATTCCGCGACCGCTTTCTCGAGGTCGGCTTGCAAGTCAGGCGCGAGTTTTTTGTGGTAATGCGCGGTGGCGGTCAGCGAGGGCAGGAAGAGGACGTAGGGCAGGTCGTTGGCGATGGCCGGGTTGAGGGTCTGGAAATTGACGATGCCGGACATGAGCATGAGCCCCTCGCAGAAGAGCCCGTGCTTGTCCTGCAAATACGCGGCGAGCCCCGCCACGCGCATGACGCCGTAGCTTTCGCCGAGCAGATATTTCGGCGACGCCCACCGCTGCTCGCGCGTGGTGAAAAGGCGGACGAATTCGCCGACCGCCTGGATGTCCTCGTCCACGCCGAAGAACTGCTCGGGCTTCTCGCCTTTCGCCGCGCGGCTCAGGCCGGTGGAGACGGGATCGACGAAGACGAGGTCGGTGGCGTCGAGGATGGAGTTAGGGTTGTCGGCGAGGCGCGCGACGGTGGCTGGCGTGAGACCGTCCGCCGGCAGGTCGAGCCGCCGCGGCCCGAGCCCGCCGAGGTGCAGCCAGACGGCGGAGGCGCCGGGGCCGCCATTGAAACAAAACGTGATGGGCCGCGTGCTCGCGTCTTTGGCCGCGAGGCGCTTCCCGTCGGCATCGGTGACGGCGTAATAGACGTAGAAGACATCCGCCTTCGCCGCGCCGTCATCCTTCAGCACGGGGATGGTGCCGGTCTGCGCGAGATACTTCACCTCCACGCCGCCGAGCGTGACTTTGCCCGCGTGCTCCTTGGGCTTGTCGTCCTTCGGTTTGTCATCCTTCTTCGCGTCCTTCGCGTCGGGTTTCTTCTCGCCAGCGGGCGCTTCGGCGTTTTCGGGCGGCGCTTTGTCGTCGGCGAAAGCCGGGAGCGACAGCGCAAGGAGGAGGGGGAGCAGGCGGATGTTCATGAAAGTCGAAAGTTAGGCCAGGCACTTCCCGAGTTCCGCGCGGATGCGGGCTTCATCGAGCGCCTTGCCGATGAAGACGAGCTGGCTGAGGCGTTTCTCGTCCTTCTCCCAGAGCCGGTCCCAGAGGATGGTGAAGCGGTTGTTCACTCCGTGGAAAATGGCGCGGCGCGGGTTGCCGGCGATGGCGAGGAAGCCTTTGCTGCGGAAGACTTTTTCCTTTTCCGAAAGCTGCTGCACGAAGAACTCGAACTTTTCGACGTTGAACGCGCGGTCGAACTCGAAGCTGAACGACTGGATGTCGTGGTGATGCCGCGTGTTGAGTTCGTTGAGGAACTGCGGATCGACGGTGAGCTTCTGGTCCACGTCGAAGGCGTGCATGTCGAGCAGCTCCTTGAGGTTCACCTCCGAGTGGTTCGTGCG
>JANXWQ010000356.1 GCA_025351065.1 Chthoniobacter sp.
ATCAGCGATTCCAAATCGTGAAACCCATCCGCTCGCCGTCCGAGCACGCGCAGCGACAGATTGATTTTCGCCGGCGCGTGAAACTCCATGCAGCGCGTCAGCGAATATTCCGCGCGCCCACCCGCTGCTTCCCGGCTGCCACCGCCGCTGCCCCGCCGCTCACGACTTTCGAGACCTCGCCGTTCATGTCGATGCGCAGCCCGAGTTCCGGCCTTTCACCACCGAGGATCGGCGACGCCCATTTCGCAAACCAGTACGTCTCCCCGCGCAGCGTCACATGCTCCAGCGTCAACGCCACGATCGCGCGCGGCTCGGCTTTCCCTTTCAAATACTCCTGCGCGATTTTCAGCGCGCCCTCGATCGGCAGCGCGGGCGCTTTGTCCGCCGCGTGCGTGGTGAAAGCGAATGCGACCACCGCGACGAAACCGAGAATCAGGCGCGACGTTTTCATGCGTTGCGATTCACGCAGTTCAGATCTTCAAACGACACCAGCAGCCGCTTCGTCGCCGCGTCCTCCGCCGCACCGAGCCAAATGCGCGGATCGTAGTGCTTTTTGTTCGGCGCATCCGGGCCTTTCGGGTTGCCGATCTGCCCTTGCAAGTAGTCGCGATTTTTCGCCTCGTAACCGCGCACGCCGGCCCAAAACGCCCACTGCACATCCGTATCGAGATTCATCTTGATCGCCCCGTAGCTGATCGCCTCGCGGATTTCTTCCCGCGACGAACCCGACCCGCCGTGAAACACGAAATTCACCGGCTTCGGCCCCGTGCCCAGCGTCTTCTCGATGTAGTCCTGCGAGTTCTTCAGGATCGCCGGCTTCAGCTTCACGTTTCCCGGTTTGTAAACGCCATGCACATTTCCAAAGGCCGCCGCGATGGTGAAATTCGGGCTGATCTTGCTCAGCGCGGAATACGCCGCCGCGACCTCCTCCGGTTTCGTGTAAAGACTGGCTTCCTCCACGCCCGAATTGTCCACCCCATCCTCCTCCCCGCCCGTCACCCCGAGTTCGATCTCCAGCGTCATCCCCATCTTCGCCATGCGCTCCAGATACCGCGCGCAGATTTCCAGATTCTCGTGCAGCGGCTCCTCCGATAGATCGAGCATGTGCGAGCTGTAAAGCGGGCGGCCCGTCCGTGCGAACTGCTCCTCGCTCGCCGCCAGCATCCCATCCACCCACGGCAGCAGCTTCTTCGCGCAGTGATCCGAATTCAGCACCACCGGCACCCCGTAGGCCTTCGCCGCCGCGTCCACATAATGCGCGCCCGCGATCCCGCCGAGCACCGGCCCGAACTGGTTCTCGCCCTTCACCCCTTTGCCGATGAAAAACTGCGCCCCGCCGTTCGAGAACTGGATCATCGTCGGCGAGTTCAGCTCCCGCGCCGCGGCCAGCGTCGCGTTCACCGAGTTGGTGCCGATGCAGTTGATCGCCGGCAGCGCGAAATGGTTGGCCTTGGCAAAATCGAGCAGCTCCTTCACTTCATCGCCAAAAAGCACGCCCGCACGGAATCGTTTGTTGTCAGACATGCGGCGGTTTCTAAGCAGCCCTGACCGCACCGACAAGCGGGTAATGGCTCAATTTACGGCGTGGCAGTTACGTTTAACGCAGAGGCGCAGAGGACGCAGAGGCTTGGCTACGGAATCCTCTCTGCACTCTCCGCGCCTCTGCGTCTCTGCGTTTTCAAAATGCAGCTACCCACGAAACTGAGCCACTACCGACAAGCGGCAACTCCCGCGCGGAAAATTCCCGCCGACATTTTACTTCGGCCCGGCCAAATATTCCCGCACCGTCACCCGTCTCCACCCATGAATATGAAACCCCTCGCCTTCCTCCTCGCCCTCGCCGCTTCCGCCGTCGCCGCCGATCCTGCGCTCACCATCTACAATCGGGACTTCGCCGTCCTCCGCGACACCGTCCCGCTCGAACTCAAGGCCGGCCTCAATGACGTGCGCTTCGCCGGCGTGACCGCGCAGGTCGAGGCCGACTCCGTGATCCTGCGCGACCCGACGGGCAAGGTGCCGCTGCAAGTGCTCGAACAAAACTACCGCAACGATCCCGTCTCGCAGGAATTGCTGCTCTCGCTTTTCGAGGGCAAGACGCTCGATTTCGTGAGGCACGAGCCGCAGAAACCGGATGGTGTCGTCGCCGGGAAAATCGTCCGCAGTGGCTACGTGCCCGGCGGCGAAAACGTGCAGCCGATCATCGAAGTGGACGGCAAACTGCAATTCTCACTGCCCGGTGAGCCGCGCTTTCCCGCGCTCGGCGACGACACCCAGCTCAAGCCCACGCTTTCCTGGAAACTGAACGCCGCCGCGCCTGCGAAGCTCGACACCGAGCTGGCCTACATCACCGGCGGGCTGACGTGGGAGGCGAGCTACAACATCGTCGCGCCCGAGGCGAACGACGTGATTGATCTCGTCGGCTGGATCACGATGAAAAACGAAAGCGGCGCGGCTTTTGCGAACGCGAAAATCAAGCTGATGGCGGGCAACGTGAACAAAGTGCAGCCGAAACGAGAGGCGGCTGATTTCGCCGTAGCAATGGCGGCTGCGCCCGGAGCCGCGCCGGAGCCAGCGGTGACGGAAAAGGCGTTCGACGAATACCATCTCTACACGCTGCAAAACAAAACGACCTTGCGCGACAAGGAGACGAAGCAGGTGGAGTTCATCCGCGCGAGCGGCGTGCAGGCCGCGCGCCTTTTCATCTACGACCCGATCATGAAAGAGAGTGCGTGGCACCTCGGCGAAACCATCGGCGACAACGCGGAATACGGCGTGGTGAGCAGCGAGAAAGTCGCCGTCTATCGCGAGTTCAAAAACAGCGAGGCGCATTACACTTGGTAGAAAGCGCCGCGCTGTTTTTGAACTCGCGATAGACGGCGACTTTCTCGCTGCTCACCACGCCGTATTCCGCGTTGTCGCCGATGGTTTCGCCGAGGTGCCACGC
>JANXWQ010000377.1 GCA_025351065.1 Chthoniobacter sp.
GCACCGTCACCGAGGCCGCCCTCATGCAGGATAAATTCACCGGCAAGTCCCGCGGCTTCGCCTTTGTCACCATGTCCAGCGCCGAGGAGGCCCAGAAGGCCATCTCGCAATTCCACGGCCAGAACTTCCAGAACCGTGCCCTCACGGTGAACGAAGCCCGGCCGCGTGAAGACCGGCCCGGCGGCGGCCCGCGCAAGTCCTTCGGCGGCCCTGGCGGCCCCGGCGGCGGCGATCGCGGCGACCGCGGCGGCTACCAGAAGCGCTACTAAGCGCCTCTCCGCAGGCTAAAAAACCTCGCGAACGCCCCGGTCGAAAGGCCGGGGCGTTTTGCTTTGGCCCCATGCGAGTTTTACGCCCGGCAGCGCAGACTTGCACTCCAGCGCGGGCTCCCGCTCAATCCCCGGCTTTCACCCCGCTGTCCACGATTTCCATTTCCCATGCGCCTGCCATTTCTCGCCCTCATCCTCACTGCCGTCCTCGCCCGCGCCGCCGACCTCCCGCCCGCTGAGACCCAGACGCTGCTGAAAAACCTCCAGGAACACCGCGCTAAATTTCCCTCGCTCACCGCCGATTTCATCGAGGAAAAAACCACGCACCTGCTCTCCAAACCGCTCGTCAGCGAAGGCGTCATCTCCTTCCAAGTGCCGAATAAATTCCGCCGCGAAGTCAAAGGCAGCAGCCCCAGCCTCACCGTCAGCGACGGCGCGAAGCTGTGGATTTACTACCCCGCTTTCAAAGAGGCCGAACTCTACACCCTCGGCCAGCGCCAGTTTTTCGACGACTCCATCGCCGCCCTCACCGCCGGGCTGAACTTCCAGCACGTCGAGCAGTTCTACACCTGCACCGCCGCCCGCGAGGCCGACGGCGGCTACCGCCTCGCCCTCACACCGCGCAGCGGCGGCATGCGCCGCATGGTCAAAGAACTCGCCGTCTTTGTGGACAGCGATTTCAAAATCCAGCGCACCGAAGCCACGCTGCCCAAAGGCGACAGCGTCATCACCACCTACAAAAACCAGCGCCCTGCGCCCATCCCCACCAGCACCTTCGATTTCACCCCGCCCGCCGCCGCCCACCTCTCCCAGCCCCTCGGCAAATAGCGCTGCGAGCCCGGCACCGCGCGCAAAAATTCATTTACAACCCGCGTCGCATCCCTAGCTTCTGCCCTCCCATTTTGCCTTATGGTGTAACGGTAGCACAAACGACTCTGAATCGTTTTGTCTAGGTTCAAATCCTAGTAAGGCAGCCATTCCCGCGGCGCGAAAAACCGTCCGCGCCGCACCCCCACTCCCGCCGCTTTGCCCCTGCCTACCGGTCACCTTTTGCGCCTAAGCTCCGGCCCCATGCCCGCACCCGCGACCCTCCCTTCCTTCCAGGCCGAACTCGCCCGCCTCGTCGCGAAGTTTGAAAACGAATTCGCCGCCGTCACCGACCCCGGCTACTCGGAGGCGCGCTTGCGGCAGGATTATCTCGACCCGCTCATCCGCGCGCTCGGCTGGGATTTGGAAAACCACGCCGCGCTCGTGCAGCCGCAGCGCGAAGTCGAGATCGAGAGCCGCACCGATGTCGCCGGCCGGGCCAAGCGCGCCGACTACCTCTTTCGCACCGACACCCGCGACCGCCTCGTCTGCGAGGCCAAAAAACCGCGCGTCACCCTCGGCCCGCGCGACGCCTTCCAGGCCAAACGCTACGCTTGGAACAAAAAGGTTTACCTCGCGCTGCTCACCGATTTCGAGGAGCTGAAAGTCTATATCGTCGGCGGCAAACCGCGCCTCGACGAGCCGCACATCGGCCTGTGGAAGACGTGGCATTTCAAAGATTACCCGCTCGCCGCCGCGGAAATCTGGAGCCTGCTCGCGCGCGAAAGCATCGCCGCGGGCAGCATCGAAAAACTCATCGACACGCTGCCGAAACGCGCGCCCTCGGGCCGCGGCAAAGCGCGCCAGCCGTGGCTCATCAAGCCCGACCGCGCGCGCGAACTCGACGCCGACTTCCTCAACTTCCTCGACGAAGCCCGCCGCGAACTCGCCGCCGACCTGCTCCGCCACAACGACCGCGCCGACCTGCTCGAAGGCACCCGCCTCAACGAAGCCGTGCAGTGCATCCTCGACCGCCTGCTTTTCATCCGCATCTGCGAAGACCGCGACATCGACACCGGCACCCGCCTGCAATCCATCGTCGAGACCTGGCAGCGCGAGTGGGACCGCGAGGATGGCAAAATGCACCGCCAGGGAAGCCTCCGCATCAGCGAGGAGCCGCCGGACACGGGCGGCGCGGGCGGCGGGCGCAGCGCGCTCCCGCGCGAAAGTCTTTGGCGCTCCGTGGTCGCCCACCTCCGCGCGCTCGACCGCCGCCCGCCGAGCCACGTCCCGTTTTTCAACGGCAACCTTTTCAAGCCGCACTTCAGCGAAGACCTGCGGCTCGGCGACACCTGGCTCGCGGAGTTCATCGGCGAGCTGAGCGACGACGAATCGCCCTACCTTTTCAACGTCATCCCCGTCGAAATCCTCGGCAGCGTCTATGAGCGTTTCCTCGGCAAAGTCGTGCGGCCCCACGGGCGCGGCGTCACCATCGAGGAAAAGCCCGAGGTGCGCAAAGCCGGCGGCGTCTATTACACCCCGCGCTACATCGTGGATTACATCGTCCAGCAAACCGTGGGGCGGCAGCTCGATGGTGTCGCAGCGGCGAAGACCCTCACCACTTTCGACAAAGCGACCCGCGCCCTCCGCCTGCTCGATCCCGCGTGCGGCTCGGGCAGCTTCCTCATCCGCGCTTTCGAGCGCGTGTGCGAGCACTGGCAGCGCCGCTTCACCCAGCACCCTGCCGACCGTCGCCCGGAACTTTGCTGGACCGACCCCGCCACCGCCGACGTGCATCTCACCGTCGCCCTCAAGCGCCGCATCCTGCGCGACAACATCTACGGCGTGGACCTCGACGCCCAGGCCGTCGAAGTCACCCAGCTCTCGCTTTATTTGAAAATGCTCGAGGGCGAAGACCGCACCACCCTCCAGCGCCAGCGCGAGCTGTTCAAAGACGACCCCGCCCTGCTCCCGCCGCTCGGGGACAACATCAAGTGCGGCAACTCCCTCATCGCCTCGGATTTCTCGCTCGTCCCCGACGACCTCCTGCGCGTCAATGCCTTCGACTGGGAGACCGGCTTCCGCGAGATCATGCGTGCCGGTGGGTTTGATGCGGTCATTGGGAACCCACCGTATATCCGCATCCAGACTATGCAGGAAAGCGACCCAAGCACGGTGATCTTCTTCAAGGAGCGATACAAAGCAGCAGCCAAGGGTAACTACGACATCTACGTGTTGTTCGTCGAGCAAAGCCTCAACCTAATCCGACAAAGCGGAGCGGCGGGTTTCATTCTCCCGAATAAGTTCCTCAATGCCGAATACGGAGCACCGCTGCGCGGCATCTTAGGCGGCGGACAAAACCTCACTGAGTTAGTTCATTTCGGAGCCAACCAAGTATTTGATGGAGCGACGACTTACACCTGCCTGCTTTTCATTTCCAAGTCGCGTTCGGAAACGCTGACCTTTCGGAAGGTGAGCGCGTTGAAAGATTGGGCAACCAAGCACATTGCCGACTCGGCAAGTCTGCCTAGCGCCAAGCTTGGCATGGATGCCTGGTCATTCAGCGTCGGCGCAGGAGCAGAGTTAGTAGAGCGGCTCAAAGCACTCCCGACCAAGCTCGGCAACGTCGCAGACATCTTCGTCGGCCTGCAAACCAGTGCCGACGATGTATTCATCATGGACTTTGTTTCCGAGACCGCGCGGCTGATGACCCTTCGCTCGAAAGTAAAAGGCGAAGACGTGACGCTGGAAAAGGCGCTCCTCCATCCGCTCGTTTCTGGCACTGATGTTCAGGGCTACGACGCCCTGGTCCAAAGGCAGTTCATCCTGTTTCCCTACGAGGTGACCGATGAAGAGGCCTCGCTTCTGTCTTGGCCAGACATGGCTGCTCGTTTCCCGAGAACCGCAGAATATCTCACCAGCCAGCGGGCGCGGCTTGCAGGACGCGAGAGTGGCAAGTTCCGCGATGCGCAATGGTATCGCTTTGGCCGCAGCCAGAATCTCGGCATCCAGAGCCGATACAAGCTTTGTGTCCCGCGCCTTGTGGATCGTCTGCGCGCCGCTGGAGATTTTACCGGAAGTTACTTTCTGGACAACGTGGACGTGGGTGGAGTGACGTGGAAACCCGGTTATGAAAAGCATGACCTCCGTTATTTGCTAGGTCTGCTTAACAGCAAACTATGGGTGTGGTTTTTTCCTAACGTCAGCGCCCCGTTTCGTGGCGGCTGGCTGTCGGCGAACCGCCAGTTTCTTTCCCAACTTTCATTCCGCACAATTGACTTCACCGACAAATCCGACCGCGCCCGCCACGACACCCTCGTTGCGCTGGTGGACAAGATGCTGGCGCTGGCGCCGAAGCTGCGGGCGGAGACGCGGGAGCGGGAGCGGGCGGTGCTCGCCAACGCCGTGCAAACCACCGACCGGAAAATCGACGAACTCGTCTATGATCTCTATGGCCTCACTCCCGAGGAAATCGCCCTCGTAGAAAAGCCCTGACGACCCTCCTTCCGCCCGTTCCCGCCCGCGCCGCCGTGGCAGAACAAGGCGGCCCGGGGAAGGAAATAGGCGCCGTGGAAAAAACGATGGGGAATCCTGCGGCCTCTTGCCGCCTCGCGAAAATCCGGTAACAGCTTTAAGTTCAAAACGAAACCCTCCAGCCGCTTATGATTTTACCTGCCCGCGCCTTCACCCCGGTTTTTCTGGCCGCGCTCCTCATGGCCGCCCCGGCTTTCGCCGACTGGCCGATGTACGGCGGCAACGCCCAGCATACCGGCAACTCCAGCGTCTCAGGCCGCACGCTCGCCGCGATCCTGTGGCAGACCCCGGTGGACTATAATCCGGGCACTTACACCCACTACGGCTCGCCCACCATTACCGAGGCCAATACGGTCATCGTCCCCGTGACCACCGGCATGGGCGCTGATTTCATCGTCGAAGGCCGCCGCGGCTATGACGGCTCCCTGCTTTGGTCACAGGCGACGGATTACCTTGCCCCGGCATCCACTTGGCGGCCCAGCTTTTCACCCGTGCTGGCAAAAATTTCGGCGGCCAGCTATCGCGTTTATATTCCGGCGGCGGGCGGCACTTTGGATTGGCGGGAAAATGTGGATCAGGCTGCGGGAGCCACGGGCAAGCTGGCGTTCTTTGATAACACGCCCGGCCTTGCCACGTATTTGGCGAACAAGGCCGGCTATGATGCCAATGTGAAAATCAACACCCCAATCACGGCCGATGCCGCGGGCAATCTTTACTTTGGCTTTCAGGTGGCAGCGGCCACCGGGGGGCTGGCACCAGGCGGCGGCATCGCCCGCATCTCCGCCGCCGGAACCGGCACCTACGCAGTGGCCGGTACGCTGGCGCCCGGCTACGTTCAGCCCGCCATGAACTCCGCGCCGGCCCTGACCGCGGACGGCTCCAAACTCTACGCCGCTTTCAACGACGGCGGTGACTTCGGCAATGGTGTGCTCGTCCAGATGGCCAGCGCCACGCTTACCCCGCTCCACGCGACCGGGCAGATCGCCGGGGTCTATGGCATTTCCACGGCGTCGCCCACGGTCGGGACGGATGGCGACGTGTATTACGGCAGCAGCTCAGGCTATGGCTACCGGGGCACGCTCCGGCATTTCTCCGCCGATCTCCAGACCCAGAAACTCTCCGGCTCCTTTGGGTGGGACAGCACCCCGGCGGTCGTGCCCGTGGGTCTGGTTCCGGGCTATGTCTCGGCGGCCGGTTCGACCTACCTTCTTTTCTCGAAATACAACAGCTACGGCTACAACGGCGGCCTGAATAAGATTGCCATCCTCGATCCCAACGTGACCCAGACCGACCCCCTCACGGGCCAGACCGACATGCTCGAAGTAAGAACCCTTACCAGTCCGGGGCCG
This sequence comes from Chthoniobacter sp., assembly GCA_025351065.1. Classification (GTDB taxonomy): domain Bacteria; phylum Verrucomicrobiota; class Verrucomicrobiia; order Chthoniobacterales; family Chthoniobacteraceae; genus Chthoniobacter. The sequence goes on from JANXWQ010000377.1 coordinate 5,960, forward strand.
TCGGATGACGAATGGTGCATTAACACCGCCGCGGTCGATGTTCCCGGCAAGGTCATCTACGCGAATAACGAAGACGGACACCTTTACCGCTGGAATCTGGCGACGAATACCTATGCCAGCATCCAACTGGCCGGTCCGGGCGGCCAGCCCTACACCCCCACGCTCATCGGCCCCGACGGCGCCGTTTACGCCATCACCCAGGGCAACCTTTATGCCGTTGGCGCAAGGCCCGCCTTTGATTTTCCCGCCACGATTTTGGCGAAAAGCGGAGCCAGCCTGCTCCTAAGCTTTCAGCGCGACCGCGCCGACCTGACCTATATCACGGAAGCCTCATCCGATCTCGGCACCTGGACGCATGCCGCGACCAACCCAGGCACCGTCGGCAGCACGGTTACTGTAACCCAGCCAATCCCCGCGGCGGCGGACAGGTATTTTCTCCGGCTGCGCGTTTATTAGCAAACTCCCCAAGTGGGATAAGACGCGGACTTCTGTCTGCCAGATCTGGCGGCGGCACACAGGTGCGTGTCCTTTTTTCAGGAAAAGCGCGGGCTATATTTTTTGCAGTGAACATTTGGCTTCCGCCGCGCGGCCCGCTCCGCTACTTCAGTTCCCTGGATGACCTCCGCCACTCCAGCGCCCTGCCGCTTGCGCCTTCCGTCCGGGATGCCGCTGGTGAATCTGCTGTGCGCGGGCTGGTCGGGGCTGGTGTTTTTGTTTCTCTACATCCCGATCATTCTGCTGGTGGTGTATTCGTTCAATGCGTCGGAACTGAGCTTCATCTGGGGCGGGTTTAGCTTCGAGTGGTACGGCAGACTGTGGCACAATACGCCGCTCATCGAGGCCGCGAAGAATGGACTCATCATCGCCGCGATCACCACGGTGCTTGCCGTCTTGCTCGGCACCATCGGCGCCTGGCTGCTGTATCGGTACAAATTTCCCGCGCTCCGGGCGCTGAGCACGCTTATTTTCATCCCGATGGTTATCCCCGAGGTGGTCATGGGCGTAAGTCTGCTGATTTTTTTCACGGTCATCGCAGTGCCGCTGAATCACTGGCTGGCGACGTTCACGGAGGCGGAGTTCGGGCTCGGGTTCACGACCATCATCATCGCGCACACCACGTTTTGCTTTCCCTTTGTGCTCGTGGCCGTGCAGGCGCGGCTCTCGGGTGTGGATCCGAATATCGAGGAGGCGGCGATGGATCTCGGTGCGCCGCCGCTGAAGGCGTTCTGGCTGGTCATGGTGCCTTACCTTTTGCCGGCCATCGTCTCCGGCGCGCTGATGTCGTTCACGCTTTCGATGGACGAATACATCGTCACCATTTTCACCACGGGGCCGGAGTCGCAGACGCTGACGATCAAGGTTTTCGGCCTCGCAAAAAAGGGGCTCGATCCTTCGCTCAACGCCGTCTCGACCGTCTTTATTGTTGCCACCGCCGCCTTTGTGGTGCTTGCTGAACGGGTCAGGAAACTCAACCGTTAAAGTCTGTCCATTCGACCAGTTACTTTTATGAAAACCATCCGCCTCATCCTCGCGTTCGCGCTCCTCACTGTCACCGCCGTCCCCAGCTACGGGCAGGCGAAAAAGAAACCGGTGCTCAATCTTTTCTGCTGGTCGGAATACGTCCCGCAGGAAGTCATCGACGGCTTTACTAAAGAGACCGGCATCAAGGTCAATGTGGAAAACTACGCCTCGAACGAAGAGATGCTCTCAAAGCTGCTCGCGGGTGGCAGCAAGTATGATCTTATCCAGCCGTCCGAGTACACCATCGAGGCGCTGATCAAAGCGGAGAAGCTGGACCCGCTGACGCTGGAAAACATTCCGAACATCAAGAACCTAGATCCGAAGTTCACCAAGATGGCGCATGACCCCGAGGGTAAGTATTGCGTGACGTGGATGGCGGGCACGGTTGGCATCGTGGTCAATACGGCCAAGGTCAAGACGCCGGTTGCCGGTTACAAGGATGTGTTTGATGGCTCCCACAAGCGCCGCATCGTGGTGCTCAATGACTCGCGCGAAATTGTCTCGTGG
>JANXWQ010000415.1 GCA_025351065.1 Chthoniobacter sp.
ATCGGCAGCGAGGTGATGGTGGCGACGATGGGCATGATCGCGCACAGCTCGGCAAAGGTCGGGATGCGGCTCGCGGCCTGAAACGACGCGGCGGCGCAGTAGTACATGGCGAAAAAGCCGAGGTGCGCACCGATCGAGAGAAGGAAGGCGGACGCCGACGGCTTCCACGCGCGCCCGTAGAGATTGTAGGCCAGCGCCAGCTCCGCCAGCTTGTCGCGGCCCGGCAGCCGCGCGGGGAGTTTGTGGATGAGTCCGAAGCCAGTGAGGAGAAAGGACACGCCCAGCGCGGCAAGGCTGCCGCCGAGGATGGCGAGCGCGGTCCAGATGTATTTCACCGCATCCGGCGAACTCACCAGCCAGTGCCATTGCGCGGCGATGAGCACGCCCGCCATCGCGATCAGCGCGAAGAGCCCGATGAGCCGGTCCACCAGCACCGCGAGCAGCGCCTGCGCGCGTTTGCCCGGCGTCTCTTTCAGCAGGTAGAAAATTTTCACCACATCGCCGCCGGTGCCGCCGGGGATGATGAAATTGAAGAACACGCCGATAAGCAGCAGCATGAAAACCCGCGCCCAGCTCAGCGCGATGCCTTGCACCCGGAGCAGCAGTTGCCACCGCACGCCCGCGCAAATTTCCACCACGCCATACGCCCCGAAGCCCGCCAGCAGCCACCAGCGGTCCGCCTTGCCCAGCGCGTGGGCCATCTCCGCGCGTTTCGCGCGATCGTGGAAAACGGCATACAGAATCCCGACGGTGACGAGCACCTGCAGGGCGGTGAAGGCGGTTTTTTTCAGACGGGTGGGCGGGTTGGCGCGGGATGTTGGTGGGGACGCGGGTGCGGGGCAATACGGGATTCCAGCGCTGGAGGTTTTGTTTTTTAACGCAGAGACGCAGAGGCGCAAAGACCGCAAAGAATGGTGAGGAAGCTGCCGCCCAACTCTCTGCGTTCTCTGCGCCTCTGCGTCTCTGCGTTTAATCCGAGCCATCGTCCGTGCGGTTGCTTTTCCAAAGCGTCCGGCTAGTTTCCGCGCCGTGTTGCACCTGCTGACCAGCCGACTTACGTCGCTCCGCGAAATTTCCGGGCGCGCTTTCCTGCGCCCGGTTCGTGGAGCTTTTCACGCGTAGCCCTGTCGGCTGGCGCTGCTTCGGGCGGAGGCAGCGGCCGGCTTTCTGAAAGTCCCCAACCGCCCGCCAATCCTTTCTCCATCATGTTTTCCAGTCCCTCGGTGAAATACCGTCCCCATCCGCCGATCCATTTGCCGGATCGAAAATGGCCGAACCAAATCCTGACCCGCGCGCCCATCTGGTGCTCGGTCGATCTGCGCGACGGCAATCAGGCGCTCGCCGTGCCGATGAATGTCTCGCAGAAACTCGAACTCTTCGAGGCGCTGGTGAAATGCGGCTTCAAGGAAATCGAGGTCGGCTTTCCGTCGGCGTCGAACACCGAATTCGCGTTCAACCGGCATCTCATCGAGGACGGCTACATCCCGGACGACGTGACCATCCAGTGCCTCGTCCAGGCGCGCGAGGATTTGATCGAGAAAACCGTGCAGTCGCTCATCGGGGCGAAGCGCGTCATCATCCATCTCTACAACTCCACATCACCCGCACAGCGCCGCGTGGTCTTTGGCAAAACCAAGGCCGAAGTCGTGGCCATCGCCGTGCAAGGCGCGCAGTGGATCAAGGACCGGCTGCCACGTCTCGCGGGCACCGACGTGCGGCTGCAATACTCGCCGGAAAGTTTCTCCGCGACCGAGATCGAGTTTGCGAAAGAGATCAGCGAGGCCGTGATGGACGTGTGGCAGCCGACGCCCGAGCGCCGGATGATTTTGAATCTGCCGGACACCGTCGAGGTCGCGATGCCAAACGTGTACGCGGATCAGATCGAATGGATGAGCCGCCATTTGAAAAATCGCGAGTCGGTCATCATCAGCCTGCACACGCACAACGACCGCGGCACCGGCGTCGCCGCGACCGAATTGGGCCTGCTCGCTGGTGCGGAGCGTGTCGAAGGTACGCTCTTTGGCAACGGCGAGCGCACCGGAAACCTCGACATCGTCACCGTGGCGATGAACTGCTTCATGCACGGCCTCGCGCCCGGCTTGGATTTCAGCGACCTGAATTCGTACGTGGAAATCTATGAGCGCTGCACCGGCATGACCGTCCCCGCGCGCCAGCCGTACGCCGGAGAGCTTGTGTTCACGGCCTTCTCCGGCTCGCACCAGGACGCGATCAAAAAAGGTCTCGCCGAATGGGAGCGCCGCGGGGGCGAGCACTGGGACGTGCCCTATCTGACCATCGACCCGCGCGACATCGGCCGCGAATACCGCGAAGTCATCCGCGTGAATTCGCAGAGCGGCAAAGGCGGCGTCGCGTATTTGCTCGAAAGCGAATTCGGCATCGAGCTGCCGAAAGACCTCCAGCGCGAGTTTGGCCCGCTCGCCAACGATGCCGTAGATAAGCTCGGGCGCGAAGTCAGCGGCGCGGAGTTGCGTGAAATGTTCTGGCGCGAGTACCTCGAGCGCACTGCACCGTGGGAGCTTATCCACTTTCATGCCGACGGCCTCGACGGCGTCTTCTCCTGCCGCGCCTCCGCCCGGCGCGCTGGCGCGGACGTGCGTCTCACCGGCAGCGGCAACGGCCCCATCGCCGCCTTCGTCCACGCCCTGCATGAAAGCGGCGTGCCGCGCTTTGAGATCGCTGATTTCAAACAGCACGCCCTCAGCGCGGGCACCGAAGCCAGCGCCATCGCCTACATCCAGCTTCGTTTGCCCGACGGCCAGACCAAGTGGGGCGCCGGTGTAGACACAAACATCGAGATCGCCCCGATCAAAGCGATCCTCAGCGCGCTGAACCGGATCGGCTAGCGCAGCTCATTCCGCCGACACATCGAAGCGCTCAAAGAGCGCGCCGAGGGCGAGGATGCCGAGCCAGGCTTCGCCCGCGAGGACGAGCGCGGCGGCGATGCCGGCGAGCGGCATCCACCAGACTCCGCCGTGGAAAAAAAGCGCCGCGAACCAGACCGCTCCAGCCGCCAGCGCGGGGACGATGAGCGCTCCACCCATCGCCAGCACTTGTCCGAGCATGAGGATGATACGCAGCCCGGCGGTCTCGAAGCCCGCGGCCTGCGGCCCGCCTTTGAACCAGCCCGGCCACAGTAGCAGCGTGCCGGCGGGGATGATCATCATCGCGAGATTGAAGGGCAGCGCGAGCACGGCGAGCGCGGCGCTGGCGGCGAAAATTTCGCCTCCGCGCGCCTCCACCAAGGCGGACAAGCCGGCGAGCCCGAGGCCCGCAAGCACCAGCGCGGCCCACTGCACCAGCGCGCCGAGCGCGGCCTGCGCGAAGAGCTGGCCGAGCACGACCTGCCAACCGCGAATGGGGAAGGTCTGGAGCAAATCCATCGCCACCAAATCCTGCCGCAGGTACGACGCGCCGCTGGTGACATTGCCAAACAGTACGAAGATGAAAACCGACGAGCCGACGATACACAGCGTCAGCGAAAATCCGTCCGAGGGCCGCAGCCACATAAACGCCGCGCCCAGCGCCAGTGCCGCGGCGAAGACGATGCTCCACATCCGCAGCGTGCCGCGTCCGCCGGAGTAGAGCAGCGCTTTCCAGACGAACGCCACGTACTTCCAACCCAGCGGGCGCAGCGGAAAAGCCGGAGTCCGCGCGCTCCGCGGCGCGAGCTTCACACGGAGGTCGCCCTTCTGCCGCGCGGCGATGAGGGCGGAGCGTTTCTGCGCGAGCGCGATAGACGCTTCCTCAAACGAAACATCCGCCCGCAGCACCCACCAGTAATGCAGCGCCAGCAGCCCCAGCGCCGGCCACAGCGCATGGACAAACGCCGCCCAGTCCGCCGCGAAATACGGCCGCACCACCACGCGGAAAGGCAGCAGCAGCCAGGGCGCGGGGCCCGCGAGCAGCACGCTGTCGAGGTAGGCGGAAAGAGCATCCGCGTGCCGCAGCGCGCGCAGTTCGGGCGGCGCGGGCGCAAAGTTCCGCCACGCGGCGAGCGCGCCCGCGAGCACGGCCACGGCCGCGAGCAGCGCCGCGCGGCGCTGCCAGTTGGCCATGCCCCGCTCCATCAGCCGCGTGAGCGCAAAGGACGCGCCGAGCCGGTGCAGCGCGAAGACCGAAATGATGACCCACCATCCGGCGAGATGCAGCCAGCCGCTGCCCGTCGCGCCGCGCCCGGTGATCAGCGTCATCAGCCCGGCGAAAAGAAAAATGCCGATCTGCGAGGTCAGCAGCTTGTAGCGCACCAGCTCCCGGCGGCTCAGCGGCGCGGGAAAAAGCACGGCGATTTCCGCCTCGGAAAACAGCAGCGCCGTGCGCTTCCCCGGCATGATCCACGCGAAGCCCAGCACCGCCGCCAACAGCACGAGCGCGCCAATGCTCTCGCCCAGCGCCGACGAGCTCCCCGGCAGATGCGGCGCGTCCTTTCGGCTGAGAAAAAGGAAGCGGTAGAAATAGCCGTAAAAATACAGCCCGCCGAAGAGCGCGCCGAAAAGATATTTCGGACGCTTCAGGCGCACGAGCCGCTGCCGCAGCGAGCCGGCCAGCGACCGCGTGTAGAGATAGAGCAGCGCGCAGTTCATTGCCCCGCATCTGCGCCGACAAGCCGGATGAAAATCTCCTCCAAGCTCGCGCCCGCATCGCCCGCGAAGGCGCGGATTTCATCGAGCGTGCCGTGCGCCACTTTTTCCCCGCGCCGCAGGATGAGCACATGCGAGCACACTTCCTCCAGCAGGTGCAGCAAATGCGAGCTGATGACAATCGCCGCGCCCGCCCTCGCCCGCTGCACGATGAGGTCTTTCGTCCGCCGGATCGCCAGCGGATCGAGCCCGGTCAGCGGCTCGTCGAAAAACATCACCCGCGGCGCATGCACAAAGCCGCAAGCCAGCGCCACCTTCTGCTTCATGCCGCGCGACAGCTCGCCCGGCAGCAGGTCGGCCTTGTCCGTCATCTCCAGTTCCGCGAGCAGCTCGCGCCCGCGCTCGGCACCGCCGGCGATTTGGTAAAGCCGCGCGGTGAACTCCAAATGCTGCCGCACCGTGAGGTATTCAAAAAGCCGCGGCTCGTCGGAGAAGAAGGCCAGCTCTTGCTTCGCAGCCAGCGGCGTGCGCGCCAGCTCGTGCCCGGCGATGCGCACCGTGCCGCCCGTCGCCGGAATGATCCCCGCGAGACAGCGCAGCGTGCTCGTCTTGCCCGCGCCATTCGGCCCCACCAGCCCCATGATTTCGCCACCCCGCACGGCGAAGGACAAATCCGCGACCGCGCGGAAATCGCCGTACAGTTTGGTGAGACCTTCGACTTGGATCATGGAGCGCGGCGGAAAGTAGCGGGCGCAAACGCGGCTGACGATTTTTCATTTCGCGCGGCGCTGACTTTCGCGCAGTTCGGCTCCACGTATCCGCTGCCCATCACCCGGCGCGGGCTCACCCTCGACGCACGGATGTAGGGAAACTGCCAGCTTCCCCTGCAACTCGCGCGGTGCCGGCCGTCATTCGCCATTGGCGAGGCCGCGGGTTTGCGTGACACTTCACCCACCGCCCGCGCCACGCCCCTTGAACCACACGCATCGCATTTTTCCGCCCGCATTTTTCCGCCGCGCTTTTTCCGCGTCAGCCGCCCTGCTGCTCTGGCCCGGCGCGGTCGCATGGGCTCAGTTGGAGTTAAAGCCGGTAGCTCCCGCCGTCGAGCTGGCCCTGCCCGCCAATGCGCCGGCAGCGGACGCTCCGGCTTGGCTCGGGATCGTCATGGAAGTCTCGCGGAACCTGGACTTGGAGGAGGACGAAAAACCCCTGCCGGGCGTAGGCGTGATGGAAACCGTCGAAGGCGGGCCCGCGAAAAAGGCTGGGCTCCGGCAGTTCGACCGCGTGCTCAAGCTCGATGGCAAGTTACTGAAGGACGCCGAGGATTTGCGCACCACGGTACGGACTAACAAACCTGGCAGGGAGGTTAAGCTGCACATCCTGCGCGATGGCAAGGAACAGGACGTGAAAGTAACTCTGGAAGCGATGCCGCCGCAGCAGAACCTGGTTATTTTCCAAGGCGCAGCCAACCCGCAGATGAAGCCGGACAAGGTGCAGTTCTTCAACCGTCCGCCGCGCGCCGTCGAAACCTCGGGGCCGGACGCAGTCATGCTGGCCGATGGCAACCGGCTGGAGGGCCAGGTGCAGTCCGTCAATGTAACCGAACTGGCCTTTAAGTTAAGAAGCGGGTCGGAAGTTACCCTGCGATTGAGTGAACTGGCCTCAGTGCGGCTGGCCGGAGAGTCCAAGACGGTGAAACTCCCGGTCGCGGTCTTGCTGCGCGACGGCGGCTGGCTGGCCGCGGCAAAAATCAGTCTTAAAGATCGCAAGTTCAGCCTGACGCTGGAGGACGGCGGGAAGGTGGAACTGGATCGCGCCCAGGTGGCCGAGGTCGCTTTGTCCAATGACGAGGCTCCCGTGTTTGGCCGCGGCGCGGACTTTGGCGACGGCTGGAAGCCGGTGCCGGAAGACACCTGGGGGCATAACAACGGAGCCTGGATCTGCCGCTCGAATCAAGGAGCCGTTCTGGGCCGAAAATTCGACCGACTGCCGGCGGCGCTCGAATTCAGTTTCGATGCCTTCGCCCGATCCGACTGGATGGGTGCGCTGACCCTGTTTAGTTATCGCGTGGAGGACGCGGGCATGGCGATGGCACCGGGCATGGTGCAGCTTGGTTTCGGCGGACCTATCGCCACCCTGAACCACTTCGACGGCCAGCGTTTCTACAGTCTGCAACCCAGCCCAGCCAGCAAGGCTCCCACCGCACCGCCACCAGCCCGCGGCAAGCCGACGCACTATGCCGTCTTTTGCGACCGGGTGAAAGGGCTGCTGGTCTTGCAGGTCGATGGCGAGGAAACAGCCCGCTATGACATTGCGAAACTTACCCCCGGCGACCTGGAGCGGGCCGGCACCGTCATAGGCTTCCGCGGACAGGCTGGCTTTGCGGTCACTAATCCCACGGTGCGCCCCTGGTATGGATACCTGCCCAAGCCCGGCGAGCTAACTGCAGGCGAGGATCAGGTGACGGTGGCGGAGCAGAAAGTGACCGTCGGAGAAGTCGTGAAAATCACCGACGCCGGACTGACTCTCGCCAGCGGAACCGTGGTGCCCCGAACCAAACCCGTGCTGCTGAAGCTAAAGCCCGGCGAAGAACAAGCCCGCAAGCCGGCCGACGGGCTGTGGCTCGAGTTAAGAAACGGCGGCGCGCTTAGCGCGGACACCGTGGTTATGAATCATGGCCGGCTGATGGCTAAAACCGCCTACGCCGGAGAAATAACCCTGCCCGTCACCGCCCTGCGCAGACTTAATCCCGCCAGCGCCGAGCCGCCGCCTTCGCCGATAGGACCAGGCAAGCTCGACACTCTGACTTTCGCCGACGGACGGCAGCTTACCGGCACTTATGTCCCGCCGCTGACCGCTAACAAGCTGCGCTGGAAAATCCCGGCCTCCAAAGAGCCGCTGGAGTTTCTCACGGATGAAGTAACCTCCCTCTGCCTCGGGCGCAAAGTGGAGTCGCCGGGCTCCGGCGGGCAGGTAGTCCGGCTGTGCAACGGGGACTGGCTGCCGGGCGTAATGACCGGCGTGGATGCCACCTCGGTAACCCTAATGACGCCCTTTCACCCGGGCCTGAAATTCAACCGGGCCGACATCCAATCCATCTACCCTGCCGCCGGGGCCTCGGTGGTGGCAGATGCCGGCAGCAGCCCGCGCTGGGTGCCAACCGCCAGCCGCAACTCGAATCAAATCACCCTCGCCGAGCAGGATGACGGAAAGTGGCCCGCCTATACCTATGCGGACGGCGCCTATGCCATGCGCAAGACCGCGCCGGATGCCAGTGGGCTGAGGGATGGGATCGTCCTGCCGCTGGCCGCATCGGAGGCCGCCTTGTCCATTGAGTTCACCTGCGCGGGGTTTGACAGTTACCTGGCTTTGTCGCTGCTGGATGAAAAGGCGGCGGTGGCCTTTTATCTTAGCATCAGCGGCAGCACCGTGGTGGTAAACCGGGCTGCACGGCGCGAAGATTTCAATGCAGGACTGAACGCGCGGCCGGAACAGTTCACGTTTCAACTGCCGGCCAAGACCGTCATTACCCCAGGCATGCGTCTGCAAATCGTGCCGGACGCACGGGCGCAGGCGATTCATCTGGCGGTCAATGGTCAGAAGATCGGCACCTGCCGGCTGAAGAAGGGCGAGCCGTGGGTGGACATTCGCTATGCCATGTTTTTCCCGACAACTAACAATGGCCGCCGCTTCACTATCTCAGATACCTGGGTGGCCCCGTGGAATGCCCGGCTGGGTGAAGCCGCGCCGCGCCCGCCCGGCGAGGCGTCCGTGGTTTTTGCCAACGGGGATGAAACGGTCGCCAAGCTAGTCCGGCTCACGGAGCAAGGCCTGGAGGTGGAGACGGAGGCCACCGGCCCACTGCTGCTGCCGCTGGGGCGGATCGTGTCGGTGGAGCTAAACCCGGCGGCGGTGCCGCCGCCGGCGGTTCATCACGTCCGCTTTCATGACCGGGGGCTGCTGTCGGCGACCGAAGTAAAGATCGGCGAGCAGTCGGTAGTCCTAACCACGGCGCTCGGTGAGCTGACGGTGCCTTTGACAATGGTGAGGGAGATTAC
>JANXWQ010000165.1 GCA_025351065.1 Chthoniobacter sp.
GTCTTCATCTTCGTGGATTGGGCCAAAGTGGACGCCGCTCATCCGCATGGCGTCATCGCGTGGTTCGACACCGTTTTCAAATCCGGCCTCGAAGGCAACGCGGCCCAGGTCGCGACCGAGTGGACCTTTAAAGTCTCCGGCATCATCTCCCTCGTCCTCGCCGCCTTCAGCCTCACCCTCCCGCACACTCCGGCAAAAAAAACCGCCGAGGGCGCGGCCGAAAGCCTCGCCTGGCTGGAGGCGCTCCGGCTCCTCAAGCACCCCTTCGTCCTCGTCCTCTTCCTCGTCACCTTTGCTGACTCCTTCGTCCACAACTGCTACTTCAACTGGACCGGCACTTTTCTCGAAGCCAAGCCGGAAATGAGCGGCGTGGGCATCGCCAAAAACTGGGTTATGCCCGTGATGACCATCGGCCAGGTCGCCGAACTGCTCACCATGTTCATCCTCGGAGCCACTTTGAAAAAGCTCGGCTGGCGCATGACCATGATCATCGGCATCCTCGGCCACGCTGCGCGCTTCGCCGTCTATGCCTTCTTTCCGCAGAACCGCGACCTCATCATCACCGTGCAAATCCTCCACGGCATCTGCTACGCGTTCTTCTTCGCCACCGTGTATATTTTCGTGGATGAATTTTTTCCCAAAGACGCCCGCTCCAGCGCCCAAGGGCTCTTCAATGTGATGATCCTCGGCGTCGGCGCACTGGTCGCAAATTCCATCTGCCCCAGCCTCATCAACGTCACCTTCAAGCACGCCGGCCTCGTCGATTTCAAAGGGCTCTTTCTGCTCCCCTGCTACATCGCCCTCGGCGCCGCCGTCACCCTCGCGCTCTTTTTCCATCCGCCGAAAATCGCGGCGAAAGGCGGCACGGCGGCACCGCTGCACTAAAACCGCGCGCGCACTTCCTCCGGCGTCGCGCCCGCCGCGCGGAGGCCGCGCAGGCTGGTCGCGCCATCGCGTTTGGCGAGGCGGAGGCCGTTCACATCGGTCATCAGCGGCGCGTGGTGAAAGGCGGGCGCGGCGAGGCCGAGTGCGCGGTAGAGCAGGAGCTGGCGGCAGGTGCTGGTGAGCAAGTCCGCGCCGCGCACCACTTCGGTGATGCCCATCGCCGCGTCATCCACCACGCACGCGAGCTGGTAGCTGGGAAAGCCGTCTTTGCGCCATACGAGGAAGTCGCCGAACTCGCGCCCCGCCATTTCCGCATGCGGCCCCAGCGCGCAGTCGGTGAAGGAAATCACTTCGCCATCCGGCACCCGGAAACGCCAGTTGATTTCGCCTTTCGCCCTTCGCCCCTCGCCTTTTCCCCGGCACGTCCCCGGATAAACGGGCTCCTCCTCGCCCGCATGCGGTGCGCCGAGCGCGCGGAGCACATCCTGCCGCGAGCAGTCGCACGGATAGACCGCCCCGAGCGCACGCAGTTTGGCAAACGCCGCGCGGTACTCCGCCAGCCGCGCGCTTTGCACGTAGGGCGCGTGCCGCCCGCCGCAGTCCGGCCCTTCGCTCCAGCGCAGCCCGAGCCAGCGCAAATCCTCCAGCATCCCCGCGCTGAACTCCGCCCGGCAGCGCGCGCCGTCGAGATCATCGCTGCGCAAAATCAGCGCGCCACCTGCGGCCGCCGCGCGCTCCTGCGCGAGCCAGAAAGTGCGCGCGTGCCCGAGATGCAGCCAGCCCGTGGGCGACGGCGCGAGGCGTCCTCGGTAGGTGCGGAAGTCGGTGGGCAAAGGCATGCGCGCCGCCATGCGTAAAGCCTGCGCCCAGCCGGTGCAAACCGGCAAAAACGCGCGGTTGTTTCGCGCCTCGAACTGGCCCACGATGCCGCACCTCCCGCCCGCCCATGACCGCCAAACTCCTCGCCCTTGCCCTCGCATTTGTCCCCGTTCTTTTCGCCGCCGAGCCCCCCTCGGAAGAGCGCGTCACCACGCGGCTGCGCGAACTGACCAAAGGCGACACTTCCGGAGTCGCCGTGCTGATTGCGCGCGACGGCAAGATCGTCTTCCAGGCCGGCTTCGGCCTGGCCGATCTCGCGACGAAAACGCCGGTCACCCCGGAGACGAAATTCCGCATCGGCTCGGTCAGCAAGCAGTTCACCGCCGCCGCCATCCTCAAGCTCGCGGAGGAAAAGAAACTCGCGCTCACCGATCCGCTGGCGAAGTTCTTCCCGGACTTTCCCGGCGGCCAAGCAGTCACGCTCCATCATCTGCTCACGCACACCTCCGGCATCCACAGCTACACCGACAAGCCGGAATTTCTCGCGCGGGTCACGGCCCCCATCGAGCCGGGCAAACTGCTCGCGTGGTTTCAAAACGATCCGCCCGACTTCGCGCCCGGCGCCGGCTTTCACTACGACAACTCGGCCTATTTTCTCCTCGGTGAAATCGTCGGCCAAGTCTCCGGCAAACCCTTCCCCGAATACCTGCGCGCCACTTTTTTTGAGCCGCTCGGCATGACGGACACCGGCACCTACATGAACGCCACGCCGCCGCCCGGCATGGCCAGCGGCTACTCCTTTGCCGACGGCAAACTCACCCCCGCGCTCGACTGGGACATGTCGTGGGCCGGCGGCGCGGGCGCGCTTTACTCCACGGTCGGCGACCTCTTTCGCTGGAACGAGGCGCTCTACGGCGCACGCGTCATCAGCGCGGCTTCGCTCAAGGCGCAGACCACACCGGTCAAGCTGGCCGCGGGCGTTGATGGCATGAACTACGGCTACGGCTTGGTCATGTCCGAGTTCAAACGGCTGCCGATGATCGGCCACGGCGGCGGACTCAACGGCTGGGCCAGCGATCTCTTTCGCCTGCCCGAGCAGCACTGCACCGTGGTCGTGCTCACCAACGCCCTGCCGCCGCCGCCCGGCCTCAATCCCGGCGAAATTTCGCGCAAGCTCGCCGAGCATTTCCTCGACGATGAAATCAAAAAACTGCCGCCGCTCCCCGAGGACAAAACGGTCAACCCGAAAACCTTCGCCGCCTTCGCCGGGCGCTACGACTACAAGGGCGCGGTGCTAGCCGTGACGGTGGAAAAAGACCGTCTCTACGCGCAGCTCACGGGCCAGCCGAAGTATGAGCTTTCTGCCCGCTCCGCGAACGAGTTCTTTTGGAAAGTGACCGACGCGCAGGTCGTCTTTCTGCGCGACGAAAAGGGCGCGGTGAGCGCCGTGCAGCACACCCAGAATGGCAGCACCTTCAAAGCCCCGAAGCTCGCCGCCGCTGCGGTGGTGCTGGATGCCGCGCAGCTCGACGCCATCCTCGGCCAGTACCAGTACGGCCCCGGCGCGGTGCTCACCGTGACCCGCGACGGCGAGCAAGTCTCCGCCCAGCTCACCGGCCAGCCCGCGTTTCCCAACTTTCCCAAAACCGCCACCGATTACGAGTGGCGTGCCGTCGCGGCGAGCGTGGAGTTTTCCAAAGACGCCGACGGCAAAGTGACCAAGGCCACGCACCACCAAAACGGCGCGACCTTCGACGCGCGGAAGATCAAATGAGCGCGGCGTGTTCTTTTTCGCACGCGCACGGAAGCAGGTTGCCAGCGGCCAGCGCAGGGCGTTAGCTGGCGGCGCATGAACCGCCTGCCCCTCCGCCTCGTTGCGCTCAGCCTCGCCGTGCTGTTCCCGCTCAGCACCGCGCTGGCGAACAACAGCCAGGCGCTGCTCCAGCAGCACGCGCGGGCGGCCCAGCAGCAGCAGCTTTTGCAAGCGGCGGCGGCGTCCGCGCGGCAGCACCTGCTCCTCCAGCAGAGCGCCGCGTCCGCGAAACAGCACCTGCTCCAGCAGACCGCGGCCTCCGCAAAGCAGCACCTCCTTTCCACCGCCGCCGGCAGCTCGCGCGCCCACCTGCTCGCCACCCACACCGCCGCCGCCGCACAGCAGCACCTGCTGCTCGCACATGTGGCCGCAAGCGCGCGGCAAAGCCTGCTGCTGGCCCACGCGAGCGCCGCTTCGCAGCAGCATTTGCTGCTCATCCACGCGGTCGCCGCCGCGCAGCAGCATCAGCTTCTCACCCACGCCGTTGCCAGCGCGCGGCTGGGGCTGCTGCTCGCCCACGCGGCGGCTTCGGCGCGGCAGCATTTGCTGCTCGCGCATGCCAGTGCTTCGGCCCGCCAGCAGCTCCTGCTCGCGCACGCCGGGGCCGCCGCGCGGCAGCAGCTCCTGCTCGCGCACGCGACCGCCGCCTCGCGCCAGCACTTGCTCCTCATCCACGCCGTCGCCGCCGCGCAGCAGCATCTCATCCAGACCCACGCCGCGGCTTCGGCCCGCCAGTATTTGCTGCTCGTGCATGCCGTCGCCTCGGCACAGCAGCATTTGCTGCTCATCCACACCATCGCCTCCGCGCGGCAGCATCTGCTCCAGAACCACGCCGCCGCTTCCTCGCGCCAGCATTTGCTGATCGTCCATGCGACCGCTGCGGCGCAACAGCACCTCCTGCTCGCGCGTGCCGCCGCCTCGGCGCAGCACCAGCTTCTCC
>JANXWQ010000454.1 GCA_025351065.1 Chthoniobacter sp.
GGATACCGCCCGTGTTCAGCCCTCCGCCTCGCTGCGCTCGCCCCGGACGGCACGGAGTGCCGTCCCTACCCGCTGCGCTGCTCGCGGCTTTGCTGCTCGTGGTTTGTGCGTGTTCGCGGACGCCCGCGGATTTGCAGATGCACGCGCGCGAGTGGCGCGTGTGGAATCTCCCGCCGGACGGCGCGACGCTGCCGACGCCGCGCAGCGTGGCGGTGGGCAATGACGGCGAAATCGCCACGCTCGACACCGCGGGGCGCGTGCTCATTTACGACGGCGAGGGCGCGTTGAAGCGGCAGTGGCAGATGCTCGATGTGAGCGTGGGGAAGCCGGAGGGGATCGTGGTTTTGCGCGACGGGCGCGTGGTCGTGTGCGACACGCACTATCATCGCGTGGTGTGGTTCGACGCCTCGGGAAACTGGCTCCAAAATGTCGGGCAGCACGGGACGAAGGACGGCGAATTCATCTACCCCGTGGGCATCTGCGCGGACGCGGCGGAGAATCTCTACGTCTGCGAATACGGCGGGAACGACCGCGTGCAAAAATTTTCACGCGAAGGAAAATGGCTGGCGAGTTTCGGCAGTTTCGGCACGGGGCCGGGGCAGTTTCAGCGTCCGTCCGGGCTGGCGTGGAAAGACGGCCGGCTTTACGTGGCGGATGCGATCAACAACCGCGTGCTCATTTTTTCCGACGATGGAAAATATCTCGGTCTGCTCGGCGAAGCGGGCCAGCCGCTCGCTTTCAACCTGCCCTACGCCATCGCGCCCGGCGGCGACGGTGCGCTCTACATCGTGGAGTACGGCGCGGGCCGACTCTCGCGCGTGAGCACCGACGGAAAACTGCTCGGCCAACTCGGGCACAGCGGCAGCGGCGAGGGCGAGTTCGGCACGCCATGGGGCGTGGCGGTGGACGGACAGATGCGTATCCGCGTGGCCGACACGAAGAACCGGCGCATCGTCACGCTGCGGTTTTGAGCGACTGTGAAAAGCGAAACCCCGCAGCGGCGCGGGGCCGCTGCGGGGCTGATTTTTGCCGAGCGGAAAAACTTCCGCCGGGTGCATGACGGCTAGGGATTTCCCAGCGGCGGGCGCGGCGGCTTGGGGCCGTCGCCGGGCGGGTGGCCCATGTATTCGGCGGGGCCGAGCTGGCCGTCGCCGTTTTTGTCGAGCGTGAGCAGGGCTTTGGCGGCGTTGGCGATCTCGTCGGCGGAAATCTCGCCGTCGCCGTCCGCATCGAGCGCGTGGACGAGCGGCGGAGCGGGTGGGCGCGGCGGCTTGCTGCCATCGGGCGGGCCGGCGGGCTTCTGCGCGCCACCCGCCGCCGGCTTTTCACCGGGGAAAGGCGGCTTGTTGCCGCCGCCATTCGGGCCGCCGGGCGGCGGGCCGTCCGGGCGCGGCGGATGGAATTCATCCGGCGTCAGCTTGCCGTCCTTGTTTTTGTCGAGCGCCTTGAGCGCTTCCGGCGCGGCCTTGATTTCGTCCGCTGAAATGATGCCGTCGTGATCCGCATCGAGCGCCTCGAGCAGTGGCATCGGCGGCTTGTTTTTATCGCCGCCGTCCCTGGGCGGGCGGTTGCCATGCGGATGGCGCGGGTCGCCGCCGCCATCGGCTGGCTGCTGACCGGGAGGCGGGCCGCCGGGTGGCGGTGGCGGCGGGCCGCCGCCGGGGCGCTGGGCCAGGGTGAGCGTCGCGGGCAGGGTCACGGCGAGCGCGAGGATGAGGGCTTTTTTGTTCATGTGGTTGCGGTTTTTCTGGTTTTGGGTTTGCGGATGCTGCGGGAAAACTGCGGTGCGTTTTAGTGGCCGGGTTGTTTGGCGGGAAAGAGCAGCCGCCAGGCTTCTTCGGTCATTCGCGCGAGGGCGGTGCCGGGGCCGCGTCCGCCGAGGCTGCCGATGCTGAGGCCGCCGGTTTTCAGCGCGGTTGAAAGCGGCTGTTTCTCGGGAGTGGCGGGCGTTTTCACCGCAGGCGCGGGTTCGGGCTCGACGTCCGGCGCGGCTTCGTTGGCGGCGGCGGATTGCGCGACGAGCTTGTTGAGGATCGCCATGAGCGCCTGGAGGTCGGCGGCGCTGGGCGCGGCGGGCTGAGGATCAGCGGCGCGCGCCGTCGCGCCGAGGAGCGCGCTGGCCAGAAAAAGTGAGAGGAAGATTTTGGAAATTTTCATGCGGTGAATGGAGTCGTGCTGTTTCCCAAGCAAGCCAAAGACTCGCACCCTTGCGTTAGGGATGTATGAGCGCGGAAGCGGTATTTTGTTAAGGAAGTGTAAAAGGCGCGCACGGCCGCGGACGCCCTGTTTATGCTCGCCGCAAACCCGCCGCCCATGTCCGCGTCTTCCGCCACCACCGACCGTCCGCGCCTGCTCGTCATCGACGACGACCGCAAACTCTGCCGCTTGATCGCCGATTACCTCGTGCCGCTCGGCTACGACGTGGAGGCCGTCCACACCGGCCCCGAGGGCGTGGAGCGCGCGACGGCGAAACCGTGGAGCGCCGTCATCCTCGATCTCATGCTGCCGGGGCTCGACGGCTTTGAGGTGCTGAAACAAATCCGCCACACCAGCGACGTGCCGGTGCTCATGCTCACCGCGCGCGGCGATGAGGCGGATCGCATCGTCGGCCTCGAGATCGGCGCGGACGACTATCTGCCGAAAACTTTTTCCACCCGCGAACTGCTCGCCCGCATCCGCGCGGTGACGCGCCGCACCACGCGGAGCAACGAACCTTCGCAGGCCGCGCTGGCGGAGATCGTCATCGCCGGGCTGCGCATCCGCCCCGGCCCGCGCACCGCGGTGCTGGATGATGCGCCGCTCACGCTCACGCCGGTCGAGTTCGAGCTGCTGCTTTCACTCGCCCGCGCGAAAGGCCGCGTGAAAACCCGCGACCATCTGCTCGAAGAAATCCGCGACCGCGACTACGAGGTTTTCGACCGCTCTATCGACGTCCACATTTCCGCCCTGCGGAAAAAACTCGGCGACGACCCAAAAGCCCCGCGCTTCATCCGCACGGTGCGCACCGCGGGTTACATGCTGCTCGATCCCGATGCCGACTAAAGCCGTGCGCCGCGTGCGCTTCCCGCTCTCGCTGAAGATCGTCGCGTGGTTTTTCGTGAACGTCGCTTTCCTCGGCGTGGCTGCGTGGATTTTCATCCGCGCGCAGCTTGGGCTGGGGCTCGACGCGTTGCTCGCCGGGCCGGCGGGCGAGCGGCTGCAAAGCGTGGCGCAGCTCGTGGCGGATGAGTTGAAAGACCGCCCGCAGAGCGAGTGGCCGGCGGCGCTGGCGCGTATCACGGCGGCGTATCACGTCCCCGCAGCGATCTTTCGCAACGACGGCAAAAAGCTCGCGGGCGAAATGGCCGCGGCGCCCGCCGAACTGCTCTCGCGCCTCGGCCAGGGCCCGCGCCCGCAAGGCCCGCCGCCCCGCGGCCCGGACGACGGCCCGCCGCGGGATCGGCCACCCGGCTTTGACCCGCCGCCCGGCGAACGCCCGCCGCCGCGCGACGGCCCGCCTGGCGAACGTCCGCCCGGCGACGGCCCGCCGCAGGATCGCCCCGGCCCGCCGCCGCTCGGCGGGCAGTTTCCGAAGTTCATCGTCCGCGCCGGCTCGCCCCTCCTGTATTGGGTCGCCGTGCGCCTGCCGCTCGTCGATCGCCTTGCGCGTCCGCCGATGCCCACGACGCTCATCCTCACCACACCCACGCTGCGCGGCCCGCTTTTTCTCGACTTCACGCCGTGGCTCGTCGGCGGCGCGGTGGTGCTCGCGCTTTCCGCGCTGCTGTGGCTGCCGCTCGTCCGCGGCATCACCCGCGCGCTGCGGCAGATGACCGGCGCGGCGGAGGCCATCGCGCAAGGCCGGTTTGAGACGAATGTCAAGAGCGCCCGCACCGACGAACTCGGCCGCCTCGCCACCGCGCTCAACGACATGGCCGCGCGCCTGCGCGAGTTTTTCACCGGGCAGAAACGCTTCCTCGGCGACATCGCCCACGAGCTGTGCTCGCCGCTCGCCCGCATGGAAATGGCCCTCGGCATCCTCGAGCACCGCGCCGCCGACGACGCCGCGCGCGGCTACGTGGCCGACGTGCGCGAAGAGGCCCGCCACATGGCCGCGCTCGTCAGCGAACTGCTCTTGTTTTCTAAAGCCGGCGTGGGCGGACGCAACGTGGAACTCAAGCCCGTCCCGCTCGCCGAAGTCGCCGCCCGCGTCGTCGCCCGCGAATCCAAGGAGCATGGCGGCATCGTCCTCGACGTGCCCGCCGCGCTCACCGTCCTCGCCGAACCCGACCTGCTCGCGCGTGCCCTCGGCAATGTCGTCCGCAACGCCGTCCGCTACGCCGCGCCCGTCGGCACCGCCGCGGAAGGCGCCCACTCCTTTCGTCCCCTCAAGCATCCGGACGGCAGCCCCACCGGCCCCATCGTCGTCGCCGCGCGGAGCAGCGGCGCGCTGGCGGTCGTCACCGTCACCGACTCCGGCCCCGGCGTGCCCGAGGCCGCGTTGCACCGGCTCTTCGATCCCTTTTTCCGCCCCGAAGCCGCCCGAACCCGCGAGACCGGCGGCACCGGCCTCGGCCTGGCGATTGTGAAAAGCTGCATCGAAGCCTGCGGCGGCACCGTCGCCGTGCGCAACGTCCAGCCCACGGGTTTGCAAGTCGAGTTCACCCTCCAGCGCGCGCCCGGCTAGCGCGGGAAAAACCACGCCCCGCACGAATTACGTGGTCTATTCCACGG
>JANXWQ010000491.1 GCA_025351065.1 Chthoniobacter sp.
CGTCGTCGCGTTTCCCGAAGCCTTTGTCCCACGCCGCGGCGAACCGCTCGCGCCGCCTTTCGCCATCAAGCCCGACGGCTGCTATCTCATCACCGGCGCGTTCGGCGGCTTTGGCAAAGTGCTCGCCGAATGGCTGGTGAAATGCGGCGCACGGCACCTCGTGCTCTGCAGTCGCAGCGGCGCGGCGACAACGGCCGCCGAGGCTTTCGTGCAAAGTCTGCGCGACCGCGGCATCGGCGTATGCGTGGTGAAAGCGGACGCGGGCTCCGACAAAGACATCGCGCGCGTGCTCGCGGAAATCCGCGCGGGCGACCAGCCGCTGCGCGGCGTTTTCCACCTCGCGATGGTCATCGACGACGCGCCGCTCGCCGCGCTCAATCGCGAACGCCTGCGCACCGTGATGCAGCCGAAAGCCTACGGCGCATGGCTGCTGCACAAAGGTACGCGCGACCTGAAGCTCGATTGCTTCGTCATGTTCTCGTCCATCTCGAGCATCTTCGGAAATCCCGCGCAGGGAAATTACGGCGCGGCCAACGCCTTCCTCGACTCCCTCGCGCATCATCGCCGCGCGCTCGGCCTGCCCGCGCTGACGATGAACTGGGGCGTGCTCGGCGGCGAAGGTTACGTCGCACGCAACGAACGCGTTGCTGAATTCCTCGCGCGCCAGGGCACCACGGAACTCTCGCCCGGCGAAGTGATGTCGATCCTCGAAGCGTCGCTCGTCGCCGGCAACACGCAGGTCGCCGCGATCCGCGTGGACTGGGCGAAGTGGCGGCAGTTCTTCCGCAGCATGACGGAGAACCCGCTGCTCGAACGCATCCTCGCAGCCATCGAAGGCCAGGAAGGCGGCGGCGTGACGAGCGACTGGCGAAACAAAATCGAGTCCGCCTCGCCCGAGGAGCGCGAGCCGGTCATCGCCGCAGCGGTGCGCGAAGTCGTCGGCTCCGTCCTGCGCGTGAAGCCCGACAGCCTGCGCGACGACCAACCGCTCACCGACCTCGGACTCGATTCGCTGATGGGCGTGGAAATCGAAAACTCGCTCGAAGCCACCACCGGCGTCGCCCTTCCACCCACGAGCCTCATGCGCGCCCGCACCATCGGTCAGATCGCCTCGCTCATCGCCGGCCACATGGGCGGCAAGACCGCCGCCGCGCCCGCGCTAGCCGCGCCCGCCGAAACTCCCGCGAGCGACGATGTCGATCTCGAAGCATTGTCCGACGAAGACATCGACCGCCTCCTCGGCGCCGAAGCGACGCCGGACGAAAACCCCGCCGCGCGTTGAAGCGACCGCAACCATGCCCGACGACAAGCGTGCGCTGTTGAAACAGAAGCTGGAGCGCGGGGAAATCCTCCTCCAGCCGCTGACCTTTCCGCAGCGCGAATTGTGGGAAGCTTCGCCGGTGCCCGCGGCGGATGTGGCGAATCACATCTGCTGTCTCATCGAGGTGCGCGGGAAGGTGACGCCGGAAGATGGCAAGGGCGCGCTGCTCCAAGTCGTGCAGCGGCAAGAGGCGCTGCGCGTGTCGTTCCTGCCGGGTAAGGACCGGCCTGTGCAAATGATCCGCGAGGAGTGCGCGGCGAATTTGCGCTTCCGCGAATTGACGCCCGAGCAGTGCGTGCCGGACGCGGTCGAGGAAATCGCGCGCGCGATTTTCCGCGAGCCGTTCGACCTGCTGCAAGGGCCGCTGTATCGCGTCGAGCTGCTGCGCCGCGCGCCGGACGACCATGTCCTCGTCTTCGCAATCCACCACGCCATCGCCGACGGCTGGACGCTCGGGCTGTTCATCCAGGAGCTGTGCATCGCCTACTTTCAGCGCGCGCGCGGCATTCGCGAGCCGCTGCCGATGGTCACGCAGAGCTACACCGCGTGGGGCGCGGCGGAGCGCGCGTTCTGGCAGCCCTCGGAGCTGGAGCCGCGCGCGGCGTTTTGGAAATCGCACCTCGCCGGGCATCGCCGACTGTGGAGCAAACTCGAAGGCCTGGCCGCTGCGTCCGGCCCGCACACGCGCATCATCACGCAATTCTCCGGCGAGCTGGCGAACGCCTCGCGTGACCTCACGCGCCGTTGCAGCGCGACGCTTTTCAGCACGCTGCTCGCCGCGTTTCAGCTCGCGCTCGCGCGCTGGACGGGGGCGGACGACATCCTCGTCGGCTCGCCGGTGGCGAACCGCACGAAGCAGTCGCTCAACGAAACGATGGGCTACTTTTCCGGGATCGTGCCGCTACGCGGGCGCGTGGATCACGCACGACCGTTTCCCGCCAGCGTGCGCGCCGTGCATCAGACGACGGTCGATTGCTTCGCGAACGCGATGCCCTTTGCCGAACTCGTGCGCGCGCTCGGCGATCCGGCCGCACCGGGACACAACCCGATTTTCGAGGTGCGCTTCGCGCTGCAAAATCATCCCGTGCCCGACATCGCGATGCCCGGCCTGTCGGCAAAACTACAAATGCGCTCGACGGGGACCGCGCGCTTTCACCTCGCGTGCGAAATCACCGAGCAGGAATCTGAACTCGAAGTCGTGTGGCTTTTCCGCCCGCAGCTTTTTCCGCAAGCCGACGTGGAAAATCTCGCCCGCACTTTCGAGAGGATCCTCGCCGAAGCGTGCGCGCCGTCCGAAACTCCCGTCGCCGCCCTCGCCACTTGATCGCGATGAACACCACAACCACCGCCGAACCACACGAGCCGCACTGGATCGCCCGCGCCGCGTTTCCTGTGCTCGCGGCGCTGTTTTTCATCACGCAGGCGTCGCTCGCGGTCGCGCTTTACCACGACAACTACTGGCTCGTCGTGCCGCTTGCGCTCGTGGCGAGCCACCTCATGCACAGCCTGCTGATCGGCTTTCACGAGGCCTCGCACGGACTGCTGCGCAAGAGCCGGCTGCTCAATGAAATCGACGGCCTCATCATCGGCGTCTTCAGCCTGATGAGCTTCAGCCTCTACCGCGCGGCGCACCAGCTTCACCACGCCTACCTCGCGTCCGAACGCGACGAGGAACTGTGGCCCTTCGTGCATCCGCGCACGCCACGCTGGGCGCGCGTCGCCGCCGCGGTGCTGGAATTGACGATGGGCTTCTTCTTCACGCCGTTTCTTTTTGCGCGGATTTTTTTGCGCAAAGGCTCGCCAATTCGGAACAAGAAACTGCGCCGGCGAATTTGGATTGAATTCGGGATCACCGCCGCGGTGTGGGCCGCGATCTTCACGACCGACGCGCTGTTCGGCACATGGAAGTATTTCCTGTGGACGTATTTTATCCCCGCCTGGCTCGCGGCGAACATGCAGAGCCTGCGCAAATACGTGGAGCACGTCGGCCTCACCGGCGCGACCGTGAACAGCTCGACGCGCAGCATTGTGGCCGAGGGTTGGCTCGCAAACTTCCTCGTCTTCACGCTGCTGCACGAGCCGTATCACGGCGTTCACCACTGGCGCTCCGGCCTGCCCCATCCCGAGCTGCCGCGGCACGCCGGCGCGCTCGATCCGACCGTGGCTGAGGAGCGCCCGCCCTTCCGCACGTTCCGCGCGGCGCTGCACGATCTTTTCATCAATCTGCCCAACCCGCGCGTCGGTGCGCAGTGGCGCGGAGTCACGCGCCCGACACGGCAGGAAATGGCGAGACAGGGGGCAAACTGATGGCGGCTCCGACCAACGGCACTATGTGTGTTTTCGAAGCCGTCGGGCTGAAAAAGGAATACGACGACGGGCAGGTGCAGGCGCTGCGTGGCGTGGATTTTCGCATCGGGCAGGGCGAGTTCGTCGCCATCGTCGGGCAGAGCGGTTCGGGGAAATCCACGCTGCTGCAAATGCTCGGCGCGCTCGATCATCCGAGCAGCGGCGAGCTGCGCTACCGCGGCGCGGCGCTCGCCGGGCACCGCGACCTCGCCTCCTACCGCGCGCACGAAATCGGCTTCATCTTCCAGGCGTTTCATCTGCTGCCGACCTTCACCGCGATCGAGAACGTGCAGATCCCAATGTTTGAAACGCCGCGCTCCTCCGCCGAGCGCAAACAGCGCGCGGCAGAACTGCTCAAGCTCGTCGGCCTCGAAGGACGGCAGCATCATTTTCCAGCAAAGCTCTCCGGCGGCGAACGCCAGCGCGTGGCCATCGCGCGCAGCCTCGCGAATGGCGCATCCGTGCTGCTCGCCGACGAGCCCACGGGCAATCTCGACAGCGAAAACGCCGCGCTCGTGCTCGATCTGATCGTGCGTTTGCGGCGCGAGCAAAATTTCACACTCGTGCTCGTGACGCACGACATGGGCATCGCCCGGCAGGCCGAGCGCGTCATCGAGATGAAGGACGGCCGCATTTTCGCCGACAGCCTCAACCACACATGACTTTTCTCACCGTCATCACCCGCGGATTGATGCGGCGGCCCGTGCGCACCGGGCTGACCATAGTGGGCATCTCCATTGGCATCGCCGCGGTCGTCGCGCTGGTCGGGATTTCGCGCGGCTTCGAGACGAGCTGGGAGACGGGCATGAAATCGCGCGGCACCGACGTGGTGGTGAGCAGCATGGGCAGCGCGCTCACGCCAAAGCCGTTTCCGGCGGCGGTTGTCGAGCGCATCACGCCGCTGCCGCATGTGGCGGAAACTTCGTCGCTGCTGGTCGAACTCATGAGCGTCGAGAAGGCCGACATGATGATCGTGTCAGCGCGGCAGTGGGGCGGCTTCACTTGGGAAAATCTCAAGCTGGTGTCCGGGCGAATGCCGAAAGATGCGGCGGAGAAAGCCGTCGTGCTCGGCAAGACCGCGGCGGAAGTGCTGCAAAAAAAACTCGGCGACACCCTCCAGCTCGAAACCGAGGAACTCGCCGTCGTCGGCATCGTGGACGGCGGCGCGGTGGTCGAGAACGGTTCCGTCATTCTCGCGCTGCCGCTGCTCCAGTCGCTTACGGGCAACGAAGGCAAAATTAACATCATCGACCTGCGCGTAACGCCCGGCTCGACGAAGGACGAGGTGAGCGGGCTTTGCGAAAAGATCACCGCTCTCGTGCCCGAGGCGCGCGCCGTCATCGCCGGCGAACACATCCGCGACAGCCAGGCTTATAAAATGATCCGCGCGATGAGCTGGGGCACCTCGCTGCTCGCCGTGCTCGTCGGCGTGCTCGGCGTGATGAACACGATGCTGATGACCGTCTTCGAGCGCACGCAGGAGATTTGCGTGCTGCTCGCCATCGGCTGGAAGCGCAGCCGCATCGTGCGGATGATCCTTTGGGAATCCGCGCTGCTCGGATTTCTCGGCGGCTTGGGCGGCGTGCTCATCGGCATCATCGGCGTGAAACTGCTCGTCACCATGCCCGCCATCCGCGGCTTGCTCGAACCCGACCTGAACCCCCAACTCCTCGCCATCGCCGTCGCCATCTCCGTCGTGGTCGGCGTTTTCAGCGGCCTCTATCCTGCGTGGCGCAGCTCGCGCCTCACGCCGAGCCACGCTTTGCAGGGCTGACGAAACCAAATCACATGAACACCCTCCGCCTCACCGCCATCACCACCCTCGCGCTCGCTTTCACTTCGCTCGCCGCCGACCCCGCACCGCCGGCCACCGCGACCGAACTCGCCGCCCGCCTCGCCGCGCTCCAGCAGGACGGCGCGTCGTATGTGCGTTTGAAAATGGAGATCAAGGGCGCGGCGAAGGAAACGCTCCAGCTTCAGATCAAACAGCGCCGCACCGCGGGTGCGACCGAGGTCGTGTATCAGGTGCTTTTTCCAAAGGAGCGCAAAGGCGAGTCCGTGCTCCTTCGCAAAATCGGCAACCGCCCCGCCAGCGGTTCCGTCTTTGTGCTGCCGAATACCGTGCGCGCGATCGACGACATGAAAGACGCGCTGCTCGGCAGCGACCTTTCGTATGAAGACATCGTCGACAATTTCTTCGCGTGGGATCAGCAGGTAATTGTCGGTACCGAGGACGTGGACGGCGTGAATTGCCAGATCCTCGAATCGAAGCCCGGCAAGGGCGAACGCTCCACCTACGGCAGCGTGCGAAGTTGGATCGACCCGCGCCGCACCGTCCCGCTCCGCGTGGAGAAATACTCCGGCTCCGGGCAATTGCTGCGCCGTATCGACACCACTCGCGTGGTCGCCGACGCTGGCCACCACATCCCCGCGAACCTCGCGGCGCGCGGAGCGCGGCCAGGGTCATCGACCGAACTCGATGGCTCCCGCATCCGGCACGACGTGAGTTACACGGACGCGGATTTTTCTACGGGAGGCATCAAGCAAATGACCAGCCCGCGCGGGTCTTCGGAGTGACTTTCGCCTTGGTGCAGCCATCTCAGTCGCTACTGGCGACATGCCTGGCTTTCGTTCATGGAAAAGAGGGTTGCTTCGCCTGACCTAGCGCCATTCGCCTTTGCCGCTGCTCAGCGCCCGTCGCGGTAGTCATCGCGCGCGCGGTCGCGGCTGTCGTCGCGGTAGCGTTCGCGGTCGGCTTGCGCGCCTTTGCCGTTGAAGAAACTTTCGAGCTGGCCGCCGCGCTTTTCAAAACGCTTGCCGACGCGGTGGAAGAAATCGCCGATCCCGCGGAAGGATTCGCCGGACTGGGAATAGCCGTCGCCGGAACGCCCGCCATCATCCGTGCGACTGTCGTAGCGGGGCGGTGGCGGCGGGGGATTGCGGCGGTCGTCGGCGGTGCGGTGGTCGTCGAGGTAGGTGCGGTCGTCGTCGGGGCGGCGCACGGGCTGAGCGGTGGAGTGGTTCATTTCCTGGCGCAAAATGGCACCGGTGTCGGCGGCGATGTCGATGCTGCCGGCGCGGCCGAGTTTGCTGTCCATGACTTCGATCTGCCAGACCGGCGCACCGCCGCCGGTGCCGCTGCGCAGCAGGTAATCGACGTGATCGAAAGGTGCCCCCGCCTTTTGCGCCTCCTGATTGGCGACGGTGAAAGCGCCGTCGGAGTCGAGGTTGAGCTGGTTGAAATTGATGGGGCTGCCCGCCGTGCGGCCCGCGGCTGGGGTGCGTTCGCTGATGATTTTCCCGCGCTGCACCTCGACTTCGCGCACGCCGCCGCGCGCCCGCGGCTCGTCGAGCGTGATTTTCCACACGGTGGGCTGCGGCGAGCCGCCGCGCCCGCGCAGTTCGAGCACATGGTTGAGCGCCTCCTGGCCCTGGCTGTGACCGACCACGCGCAGCGCGGCGTAGGCCGAGTCCTGCGCGGGCGCGGCGGACACGAGGGCAAAAAGGAGCGCGGAGAGGAGGACGGTTTTCATGGGCGCGCACGATGCCGCGCCGCGGCGTTTTTTTCCAGCGCGAATAAAAACTGCCCCGCGAAAATGCGCGCCGCATTTGAGCTTTATTCGTCGCGCGTCCTGACGCATGACTGGCGGTGACATGTCCGCCTCCCTCGACACTCTCGAGCGCCAGCTCAAGCTCTACAAAGGCCTCGTAGAAGTCAGCGCACTCATCAACGGCATCACCGATTCGCGCGAGCTGCTGCCCGCGATCCTCGAAGTGGCGCGGCGCGTTTTGCAAGTCGATGCGGCGTCGCTTTTCCTCACAAACGCGGGCGGCGATCTCGAACTCGCCACAGCCAGCGGTGGCCCCGGCATGCCGGCGGGCGCGGCGAAAATCACGGTGCCGCGCGGGCGCGGTATCGCCGGCTGGGTGCTGGAGCACAGCCAGCCGCTGCTGGTGCCGGATGCCTACGCCGATGAGCGCTTTTTTCCCGACATCGACCGCAAGACCGGCTACCGCACCCGCTCCATTTTGTGCGTGCCGCTGGTGCGGAAGGGCGGCGTCATCGGCGTGCTCCAGGTGCTGAACCCGCTGGACCTGCAGGCTTTCGACGAGGGCGATCTCGAAGTCTTCAGCGCCTACGCCACGCTCGCCGCCACGGCCATCGACAAGCTGCGCACCATCGAGCGCCAGCGCGAGCAGCAGCGCGTGGCCCAGGAGTTTGCGTTCGCGCGGGAAATCCAGGCCAGCTTTCTCCCGCAGTCGCTCCCGCAGCACGCGCATGTGCAGTTCGCCGCGACCTACCGGCCCGCGCTGAATGTGGGCGGCGATTTTTACGACGTGCTCGAACTCGGCCCGGATGAAATCTATTTCGTCGTCGGCGATGTCTCGGGCAAAGGCATGCCCGCCGCGCTGCTCATGGCGCAGGCGCTGAGCATGCTGCGGCTTATCGTGAAACCGGGCCTCTCGCCCGTGGCGGCGATGGCGCGCTGGAATGCGATGCTCAGCGGCCACACCATCCGCGGCATGTTCATCACCGCGCTGCTCGGGCGGCTCACGGTTTCCACCGGCCAGGTGGAGCTGTGCAGCGCCGGGCACTGCCACCCGTTTCTGGCCCGCGCCGACGGCACTTCCGCGGAGGTGAAAATCGCCGGCTCTCCTCCGCTCGGCCTGCTGCCCGAGCTGCCCGCCCGCGCCCACCCGCTGACGCTGGCACCGCACGAGTGGCTGGTGCTTTACACCGACGGGCTCGTGGAGTCCTTCAACGCCGCCGACGAGCCGCTCGACAGCGCGGGCGTCACCCATTTGCTCGACCGGAAATTTGGCAGCGCCGCCGACGTCATTGACGCGCTGAACCGTGGCGAGCTCGACCACCGCCAGCAGGCCGAGCCGCACGACGACCTGACCATCCTCGTTTTTGGTTTCCAATGAAGATTAAGAGCGAAATCGAATTTGCCAGTCACCCGGCGAATCTCGCGCTGGTGCGCGATTTCGTGCGGCAGTTTTTGAAACCGCTCAGTTTCTCCGAAACGGAAAAGGATCTCATCGTCCTCGGGCTCGATGAAGCCTGCACCAACGTCATCCGCTACGCCTACCATCACGAGCCCAACGAACTCATCGTCCTCGTCTGCGAACTGCTCGACGCGGGCGTGCGCTTCAGCCTGCGCGATTTCGGCACGCAGTGCGCCGCCGACCAGCTCCACGGCCGCCCGCTCGAACTCATCCAGCCCGGCGGCCTCGGCATCCATCTCATCCGGCGCGCGTTCAGCCAGGTGGACTACAACCTCAAAAAAGAAGGCACCGAGCTGGTGCTCGAAAAGCATTTCAACCACACCACCGGACGGTAGCAGAAAGCCGCCCGCCTACGCCGCGCGCGGCCCCGGCGCTTCCTCTTCCGCGTTCTTCGCCTCCGCCTTTTCATTCCGGCAGTCGCGGAATTCCGGCTCCGCCCAGCGGCAATGCTCGCACCGCCACGGCCAGAAAAACTGCCCAATGCAAATCGCCAGCCAGCCCACGGCCCACAGGCCGAGCGTGATGAGCGAGAAAAACAAATGCACGCGATGGTGAATCACGCTGCGTACAAACACCTGCTCATGCCGGCAGCGGCGGCAGTAGGCTCGGGTTTTTCCCTTCATCATTCCCATTTCATACGCATCCTCGCAGGCCCGCGGATGCCGCGCCTATCGGGATAATCCGGTATTTTCACGCCTCGATGAAGCCGTTGCGAATCGCGTAGCGCACCATGTCGGCGAGCGATTTCATCTCCAGTTTGCGCATGATCCGCGCGCGGTGCGTCTCCGCGGTTTTCACGCTGATGCCGAGTTCCTTCGCCACCGCTTTGTTGGCGCGGCCCTCGGCGAGCAGTTGCAAAACCTCGCGCTCCCGGCGGGTCAGCCCGCCCGCGGGGCGCAGGCTCGGGCGCTTCGGTCCCGCCACCCGCAGCGCCGACGCCTGCACGCTCGTGGCCACGCGCGCGCTGAAAAAAGTCTCCCGCCGTAGCAGCGCCTCCACCGCCGCCACGAGGTCGCGCCCGGCGTCGCTTTTCAGCACGTAGCCGCGCGCCCCGGCTCCGATGACCTCCCGCACGAACTGTTCCGATTCGTGCATCGACAGCACCAGCACCTCGATACCGCGCCTGCTTTCCAAAATCTGCCGCGTCGCGTCGAAGCCGTTGAGCTGCGGCATGCCGATGTCCATGACCACGATGTCCGGGGCCAGCGTCTGCACCAGCTCCACCGCCGCGCGCCCGTCCGTGGCCTCGCCGCAGACCTCCCAGCCGGCGTGCGTTTCCAGCAGTGCGCGCAGCCCGCGCCGCACTACTTCATGATCGTCGGCCAGCAGGATGCGGATGGTTTTTGGGTTCATAAATTCTCCGGCAGCCGCGCGATCACCGCCGTGCCCGGCTCGTTCGGCGCGAGGGTCAGCGACCCGCCGATTTGCGAAAGACGCTCGCGCATCCCGGCGATGCCCACGCCCATGCCGTCGCCCGTCTCGTGCGCCAGCCCGCGGCCCCAGTCGCGGATTTCCAGCGTCACCCAGCCGTCCGCCCGCGCCACGCGCACCGCGGCGCGCGGGCTCTGCGCGTGCCGGCGCACATTTGACAGGCTCTCCTGGACCACGCGGAAAATCGTCAGCTCGAGCTGCTCGTGCAGCCGCGGAAAATCCGCGTCGATCCCGATCTCGACCGCGATCCCGCTGCGCTCCGCAAAGCCGTCCGTGAACCAGCGCAGCGCCGCGTGCAGCCCGCGCTCGTCGAGCAGCGGCGGGTGCAGCAGGTAGGACTGCGTGCGCAGCTCGCGCGCCGTCGTGCCCGCCAGTTCCAGGCTGTCCGCGAGCAGCGCGGCGCGCTTTTCCTCCGGCATCTTCGCGCCGTTTTGCGTGAGCAGGGAAAGGTTCAGCGCCAGCGCCGCCACGGTCTGCGCCGCCGAATCGTGCAGTTCCCGCGCCAGCCGCCGCCGCTCCTCATCCTGCATCCGCAGCAGCCGCCAGGAGAGCTGCCGCTGGGTGCGCTTCGCCTTTTTGCGCTCGCGGATGTCGCGCACGATGGCGGAGGTGCCCGTCACCTTGCCCGTCGCGTCGCGGAGCGGAAACAGCGACAGCGCCACCTCGATCAGCTCGCCGCTTTTCGCCAGCCGCATCGTTTCAAACTGCCGCACCGTCTCCCCGCTCCGCACCCGCGCCTTCAGCGCACGCGCCTCTTCCACCAAGCTCGCCGGCGTCACCACCAGACTGCTCCGGCCCGTCATTTCCGCCTCGGTGTAGCCAAAGATTTTCTCCGCCGCCGCGTTCCAGCTCACCACGTTGCCCGCGAAATCCGAGCTGACGATCGCATCGTCCGACGCCGCTACGATCAGCGCCATCCGTTCGATCTGCGCCGTCCGCTCGCGCACCCGCTCCTCCAGTTCCGCCTGCGAGCGCTCCAGTTCCGCGCGCATCCGCCGCAGCTCGGTGATGTCCGTCGCCGTGCCCACGTAGCCCGTCAGCCGCCCGTCCGCATCGCGCTCCTCCGCCACCTCGCCGAAAATCCACACCACCCGTCCGCCCGGTTGCAGATAGCGGTACTCCGAACGGAAGGGCACGCCCTGCGCCGCCATCCGGCTCCACTCTTCGCTCACCCGCGCGCGATCCTCCGGGTGGATCACCTGCTCCCAGCCGGAGCCCAGCGCCGACTCCCGCGCATGGCCCGTCAGCTCGCACCAGCGCTCGTTCACATACTTGCAAAGCCCCGCCGCATCCGCGCGGTAAATGCCCACCGGCGAAATGCGCACGAGGCAGCGCAGCCACTCGTAGTCGTCCGGGGGCGACGGCTCGGCGGCGGCGGGCAGTTCGTCGGCACCTCGGTCCATGAGGCCGAGCGTAGCTACGCCGCGTGCTCGCGGCAATACCATGCGTAGGTTTCGCGCAGCCCGTCGCGCAGCGCGATGCGCGGCGCCCAGCCGAGATTTTTCAGCCGCGAAATATCCAGCAGCTTGCGCGGCGTGCCGTCCGGCTGCGTCGGGTCAAAGGCCAGCTCGCCCGTGAAGCCCACGGTTTCGCGCACCAGCTCCGCGAGTTCGCGGATGGACACGTCCTCGCCGCAGCCCACATTCACGATCTCGGGCGCGTCGTAGGTTTCGAGCAGAAAACGGCACGCGTTGGCGAGGTCATCCACATGCAGAAATTCGCGGCGCGGCGTGCCCGTGCCCCATACCGGCACGCTCGCTTCGCCGCGCGCCTTGGCCTCATGCACCTTGCGCAGCAGCGCCGGCAGGACGTGCGAGTTTTGCAGGTCAAAATTGTCGCCTGGCCCGTACAGATTCGTGGGCATCGCGCAGATGAAATTTTTCCCGTACTGCCGCGCATACGCCTGGCAGAGCTTGATCCCCGCGATCTTCGCCAGCGCGTAGGCGTCATTTGTCGGCTCCAGCGCGCCCGTCAGCAGCGCGTCCTCGCGGATCGGCTGCGCGGTGAATTTCGGGTAGATGCACGAGCTGCCGAGGAACAGCAATTTGGCCGCGCCAAAGTCCGCCGCCGCCTCGATCACGTTGTTTTGGATCGTCAGGTTGTCGCGCAGAAACTCGACCGGGAAATCGTTGTTCGCGCGAATCCCGCCAACCTTCGCCGCCGCCACCACCACCACCTGCGGGCGCTCCTTTTCAAAAAAGCCGCGCACTGCCGCGCGCTCCGCCAGATCCACTTCCACGCGCGTCCGCGTGATGAGGTTCGCATAGCCTTGCGCGCGCAGTTCACGGACGATCGCACTACCCGCGAGGCCGCGGTGTCCGGCGACAAAAATGGAGTCGGATTTTTTCACGGCGCGCACGCTAGCACGCCGCGCGATTTCGTGAACACGATTCGATGGCGGCTCCGTCTTCGTGGAAGCGCGGCATTTTGAAAACGCAGAGGCGCAGAGACGCAGAGATTCGGCTGCGGAATCCTCTCTGCGATCTCCGCGCCTCTGCGTCTCTGCGTTAAAAAACAACCGCCCATCAGCGGATAATCCACCGCCACGATTCCGCATTTCCCAAACTCCGCCGCGCGCCTAGAACGACACACCATGCACGAAACCGCCCAACGCTGATGCGCG
>JANXWQ010000177.1 GCA_025351065.1 Chthoniobacter sp.
CCTCGAGAACCCGCTCGCTGCCGTGCAGATGGGCCTCATTTACGTGAACCCCGAAGGGCCGGACGGCAAACCCGATCCGCTCCTCGCGGCGAAGGACATCCGCGACACTTTCGGCCGCATGGCCATGAACGACGAGGAGACCGTCGCGCTGATCGCGGGCGGCCACACTTTCGGCAAGACCCACGGGGCCGGCCCATCGGAAAACGTATCGCACGACCCGGAGGCGGCGGAGATCGAGCAGCAGGGCTTTGGCTGGAAGAACAGCTTCGGCAGTGGCGTCGGCGACGACGCGATCACCAGCGGCCTGGAAGTAACCTGGACGACCACGCCGACGCAGTGGAGCAACGGCTTTTTCCAAAGCCTGTTCGGCTACGAATGGGAACTCACCAAGAGCCCGGCTGGCGCGCAGCAGTGGACGCCGAAGAACGGCGCTGGCAATGGCACCGTGCCGCACGCGCACGATGCGTCGAAACGGATCGCACCCTCGATGCTGACCACCGACCTCGCGCTGAAGTTCGACCCGGCTTACGAGAAAATCTCGCGGCGCTTCTTTGAGAATCCCGATCAATTCGCCGACGCGTTTGCCCGCGCTTGGTTCAAGCTCACGCATCGCGACATGGGGCCGCGTGCGCGTTACCTCGGGCCGGAAGTTCCCGCCGAGGAACTCATCTGGCAGGACCCGATTCCTGCGGTGAATCACCCGCTGATTGACGCGCAGGACATCGCCGCGCTGAAGGGCAAGATTCTCGCGTCCGGTCTGTCGGTTTCGCAGCTCGTCTCCACCGCCTGGGCGTCGGCGTCCACCTTCCGCGGCTCGGATATGCGCGGCGGCGCAAATGGCGCGCGCCTTCGCCTGGCCCCGCAGAAAGACTGGGAAATCAACCAGCCCGCACAGCTCGCCACCGTGCTGGGCAACCTCGAAGGCATCCAAACTGAATTCAACAAGTCAGCCGCAGGCGGCAAGAAAGTGTCGCTCGCGGACTTGATCGTGCTGGCCGGTTGCGCGGGCGTCGAAAAGGCGGCGAAGAATGCCGGACACGACGTGACGGTTCCCTTCACGCCAGGGCGCGTGGACGCCTCACAGGAGCAGACCGATGTGGATTCCTTCGCCGTGCTTGAACCCATCGCGGATGGCTTCCGCAATTACCTCAAAGGCCAATACACCGTGCCCGCCGAAGCGCTGCTCATCGACAAGGCGCAACTGCTCACCCTCACCGCGCCGGAAATGACCGTGCTCCTCGGCGGCCTGCGCGTCCTCGGCACCAATGTCGGCGGAGCGAAGCACGGCGTTTTTACCCAGCGCCCCGAAGCGCTGACCAACGACTTCTTCGTGAACCTGCTCGACATGGGCACGGAGTGGAAGCAGGT
This sequence comes from Chthoniobacter sp., assembly GCA_025351065.1. Classification (GTDB taxonomy): domain Bacteria; phylum Verrucomicrobiota; class Verrucomicrobiia; order Chthoniobacterales; family Chthoniobacteraceae; genus Chthoniobacter. The sequence continues at coordinate 1,369 of JANXWQ010000177.1, forward strand.
CTCGCCCTGCGGCAACGTCTTCGCCGGCCTCGACCGCCAGACCGGCACCGCCAAATGGATCGCGACGCGCTCCGACCTCGTCTTCGGCTCGAACTCCATCCTTCGCGCCATCGCGGAAGTTAATGGCAGCGCCGACGGCGAAATGAAGTTCGTCACGGACTTCATCGCGGCCTGGAACAAGGTGATGAACCTGGACCGCTTCGATCTCGCGTAAACCAACGCGCACACGCGGCCCCAACGGTGCGCCTCGCGCGTTTCGTCACCCGTCTTTTCTGCCGGGGTTAAAGCTTCGCGTTTATTTAAAGAAAACCTCCGCCACGGCCTCCGCGGCCTCCGGCACGGCCGCGCGGTAGTCTTCACCGAGGAAGCGCGCTAGCGTGGCGGCGGTCTGCACCTGCTGGAAAGGCGCGCACTTTTTCCGCTCGCCGAGCGGCGGCGTGTCGGGGCCGAGCACGGCGAACCACATCTCGCCGGACTCGCGAATTTTCTCGCCGTGGCTCGTCCACAACTGCGGGTCCACGCTGCCGCGCCCGTGATCCGTGGTGACGATGAGCGTGGTCGTGCCGCGCATTTCAGGAATGGACTGCGCCGTTTCCCACAGCGTGCGAATCCAGCGATCCACGTAGCGCGCGCTGGCGAGATAGCGGTCATAGCGCTGCGCGTGCGCCCACTCGTCGGTCTCGCCGAAGTTCACGTAGAAAACTCGCGGCTTGGCGGCGGCGAGGTAGCTTTGCGCGGCGGCGAAAACGAACGCGTCGTAATGCTCGTCGGGCCACGGCTGAATCATCTCGGCGGCGAGCGCTTCAAGTTCGGCTTTGCGTGGAAAATCGAGGTCGCGCGCGTCCTTCACGCCGGGTGTCCACATCGGGATTTGCGAGCGGTCGCGGTTCAGGATCGCGGGCAGCACCTGCCAGCTATTGATCGCCGCGACTTTGCCGGCAAATCCGGGCCGCCCTTGCAGCCATTCGAGCACGTTGATGTTTGGATTCGGGAGCGGCTTATTGGTCTTGATCCGCTCGTCAGCGTGGCCGGTGAGAAACTCGCTGTAGCCCGGATACGAAAAATTTTTCCCGTTCGTGACGCCCGCCTCGCTGCCCGCATCGCGGTTGCCGAAAAGCTGGCCGTGCGCACCCATCTCGCCCCACACAAACGGCATCAGCCGCGCGCGCCGATCTTCCGGCGAGTCGGCCCAAAACTGCTCGCGCAGCGCAGGCACCGCCGCCTCCGGCACGCCGCCGTTGGCCTTGTTCATGAGCTGCTCCTCGGCTCCGCGAAAAACCTCCTGCCAGCGCAGCCCGTCGGTCGTGATGAGGATGACGTTCCGTGTCTTCAGCGCCGCATTTTCCGCCGCGAAAAGCGGGGCGCTGAGGAAAAGCAAAATGATCGGGAGGAGACGCATCCGCCGACTCTGCCGCACCGCCGCCCGCGAAGCCAACCCGCGCTTTCACCGCAAAAAAAACCTGCGCCCTTTCCCCGCCCGTCGTGGTGGAAAATACGAAGCGCCCGGGCCTTTCGACCCGAGCGCCCCGTAGCCCATGAAAAATCTTTGCCGCTTAGTTCGCCGCCAGCCGGTAACCCCGCGAAGCCACCGGCGCTTTCGCCGCGACCTGGGTCTTCGACTTGCCCGCCACGCTCGCCAGCGAGCCGGTGATGCCGGTGTGCCGGAAGGCGGTGTTTTTGCTGTAGGAGTAAAGCGGCACGTAGTCGTCCTGGCCCACGGCGTCGGCGGGAATGGCGCGGGCGTTCATGGTGCAGTCCAGAATCCACCAGCGGCCCTCGCCCTCCCACATGACCCAGGCGTGGCTGATGCGGCTGCCGCGTTTCATTTTGCCGATGACAAAGCGCGCGCTTGGATCGTGGAGCTGGTCGCAAAGCCAAAGCGCCTTGTCCTTGCAATCGCCCACATGGCGCGAGGCGGTCTCCTGCGGCGGCGCGGGATTGTAGGGGTCGGTGTGCGCGTAGCGGAAACCGCGGCCCTGGCGCATGAGCGCGGCCACGCGATCCATCGCGGGGGCGGAGCCGTTGAGCGAGCTGAAGACCTGTTTCACCTGGCTCATGTAGGCGTCGTAGGGGGTCTTGCTGATCGTGGAGCCAAGATCGACCACCGCGGAAGCGGTGATTTGCGTTAGGAAAAGAGCGGCGAGGGAGAGGAAGGCTTGTTTCATAGGAAGTGTAGATTTTAGAATCTCCATAACTCCCATAGCTTTCATTGTGCCACGCTGCCCCTCGTCGCAAAATGATCGTGCAAAAACTGCCGGCTACACTGGCGGGTCGCCTTGCCTCGCCCGCCCGCGCCCCACCTTCACCCGCGTTTTTGCAAAAGCGAGACGACCACCCGCGCACTTGAAACACCCCCTGCCCTGCCAGAAAGCGTGGCTGCCGGGGAAGCTGGCAGCTATCCCGGCAGTCGCGCCGTGCGCTCATCCAAGCGGCCTCAATCGCCGCGGCGAACCGCCTACTTCCGCGCCTCCGGCGTCACCGTCACCTCCACGCGCTGCCCGTCGCGCTCGACGGTCACTTTCACCAGCGTGCCGATCTTCACCGCGTCGAGCGCATACGTGTAGTCGTAGATGTTTGCGATTTTCTGCCCGCCGAATTCCACGATCACATCGCCGCCCTTGAGCCCGCCCTTCTCCGCCGGGCTGCCCGCGCGCACGCCGCTGAGCTTCACGCCTTTCACCTCGGTGGAGTAATCCGGGATCGAGCCGAGGTAGGCGCGCAAAGTTTCGCGCGAACCCGCCCCCGCATCGCTGCGCTCGACGCGCGCGAAGTCGGGCCGCTCCGGCG
>JANXWQ010000181.1 GCA_025351065.1 Chthoniobacter sp.
GCAGTTTCGACGTGGTCGTCTCCAGTGTGGCCATCCACAACATCAGCCGAAGAGCCGACCGGGAGAAAGCCATCGAGGAAGCCGTGCGGGTGCTGCGTCCAGGCGGGCGCCTCATGATCGCCGACGTTCGCGCGACCCGGCAATACCGGGAACAACTCGCCCGGAGCGGGATGAACGAGGTTGACCGTCGTCGGCTGAGATGGTTCTGGCCTGCCAATCTCGTGACCGCCACCAAGCCGGAGCGTCGGGTAGTGTCCTGATTCAAAACCGCGAGGGACGCGTGGGACGCGAAGGGCTGAAAAGAACCTCATGGCAATCTTCGCGCGCTTTGTATGCTTCGCGGCAAAGAGGGCATTACTAAGATTTTTTATGGGCGCACTTTACTGCACTTTTACGGCACTGGATCATAAGTTCCTCATACTGAGAGATTGGAATCGATGGAATCCAAGTTGCACTTGGTAACGCCCTTGTCCGCGAAGCTCCGCCTCGCCGACTGTCACGCGCTAGAATGCCGGGGGCGCGGCGGCGGTGTGGGCGGGGGCGTGGAATTGCCAGGCGAGGTGGCCGTCTAGCGGGAGAAGCCAGAAGTCGTCGCCGCGGCCGGTGATGTCGCCGTCCACGATCCATTTGGGGGCATCGACGAGGCGAGTGGCGACGGTGTTTTTCACGGGGTCGGCGATGAGTGCCCAGCGGAGGTGCGGGAGGACGACGGAGGGGCGCGATTCGACGGGCTGGCCGGCGGCGAGCCGGGCGCGGGTGTCGCGGATGAGGGCGGCCTGCTCGCGGAGGAGGAGGGTGGCGTTGATGCGCATGACGCAGCGGGTGAAGTTGCCGTTGGTGATGATGGGGCTGCCGGGGGGTTTCGCCGAAGCGACCTCGCACAGCGCGGCCCCAAAGTCGGGGAGCGCGGCGGCGGCGGGCGACTGCCAGATGGCGGTGTGCTCGGCGTAGTGCAGCGCGAGGATGGCGCACTGGCGCGCAACGTAAGGACGCCGGGTGAACTGCTGCGCCCAGCGCGGAAGGCCGGGGATGGCGGAGGGCATGAGCCAGTCGCGGTCGGCGGCGATCCGGTCGGCGCAGCGCAGGTAGATCCAGCCCTCCCAGCGCATGACGCGGAGGAAGGCAGCGCGCTGTTCCGCAGCGTCGCGGGCGATGCTGGCGAAGCCGTCGGCGGCGGGGAGGCGGGCCTGCTTAGGGGCGAAGAAGGCGTCCACGGTGACGCCGATCATGAGGGAGACGAGCGCGGGGTGCTGGCGCAGTCTTTCGCCGACGCGCAGGCCGGCGGCGATGGCGCGGGCGGCACCCTCGTCGTCGCCCGCGGCGCCGCGGCGCATGGCGTCGGCGCTGGCGAGTTGGGCGAATTTGCGGAGGCCGAGGAAGTTCGGCACGCTGATGCCGTAACCGTCGGCGGGGTCGCAGGCCCATACAGGGGGCTCGGCGGCGAGGATGCGGCGGTAGGCGTCGTCGAGCGCGGCGGCGTGCGGCTCGAGGGCGGCGATGGGGAGCCGGGAAAGGTCGAGGTCGTCGCCCGGCGGGAGTTTGGCGGAGGTGATTTCCGCGGCGCGGGTGATGAGTTCGTCGGTGGGGGGCGCGCGCACGACGGCGGGCTCGCGGTCGGCGGCGGCGGTGCCTTCCTTGTAAAAGCGGGAGCCGATCTGCTCGCGGAGCACCGCGCGGATGACGTCGGAGCCGGCGTTTTCCTGCGCGGGCGCGAGCGATTTCTCAAACTCCGCCATGGGCAGCCCGATCTCCGCCCAGCGCGCCTCGGCCTGCGCGAAGAAAGCGTGGGTCCGGGCGTCGTAGATCCGGGCGAACACGCCGCCGGCGAGGGCGAGGACGGCGCCGCCCGCGGCCGCTTCGCCGAGCATGCGCCACGTCGGGAAGACGCGAGCTTTCCTCGCGACCCAGCCCGCGCCGAGCAGCGCGCCGCTGAGCGCGAGCATGAGACCATGCCGCTCGTCGAGGTCCGCTGCTTCGTGGCGAGCCTGCGCGAGAAGCAGCACGCTCATCCAACCCGCCAAGGCCGCGGTCCAGAACGCGACGCGCCCGAGCCAGCTCGCCGGCAGCCCGGCCACAGCGCGCAGGGTGAGCCACGCGGCCAGCGTGGGCAGCACGAAAAGTCCCGTGCAGGCGAAGGGGTAAAGGGCGCTGTCGGTGCTCACCCCGACCAGCAGCCACGCGGTGGCGGCGAGAGCGGAGAGCGGCGCGAGCGTGCGGAGGGCCATTTTCATACCCTCGCGGTGAGCAGTGCCCGTGCCCCCGCGAGGCGGGCTGGTGACGTCCTCGCCTTTCTAAGAGACTGTGAAAAAGTGCGGCGACTGCTGCCAGCTTCCCCCGATTGTCGGCGAGAATCGAGGGAACCCAACGGGTTCCCCTACAGCCACGCGCCAGACTTATTTCACAGCCTCTAAGGCCCGTTCCCGCCGAGCGCGGGCTGCTTGAAGGATGGCTCGTGGCGGATGTCTTCGCCGCGGTTCAGGTAGAAGACTTCTTCGGCAATATTGGTGGCGTGGTCGGCGACGCGCTCGATGGCTTGGGCGACGGTCATGAGGTTGAGCGCGCGGGTGATCGTTTTAGGGTTTTCGATCATGAAGCTGGTGAGTTCGCGGGCGAGCTGCTTGTTGATGGCGTCCACGGATTTGTCGCGGGCGATGATCTCGACGGCGAGTTCGACGTTGGCATCCACGAACGCGGTGATGCTGTCGCGCAGCATCGCCTGGGCGATGTCGGCCATGAGCGGGATGTCGATGAGCGGTTTGAGCAGCGGCTCGTGGTTCAGCTCGCGGGCGCGGCGGGCGATCTTGACGGCTTGATCGGCGATGCGCTCGAGGTTGCTGGAGATTTTGGACGCGGTGAGCATGAGGCGGCAGTCTCGGGCGACGGGGCCGTGGGTGGCCATGTAGGTGATGACCATTTCGTCGATCTGGATTTCGAGCTCGTCGATGGGTGTGTCCTCGGCTTCGACGGTGTCGCACAGTTTGTCGTCGCGCTCGACGAGGGCGCGCATGGCGAGCGCAAGGTTGCGTTCGGTGAGGCCGGACATCAGCAGCAGTTGCTCACGGATGTTGACGAGGTGTTGTTCCCAAAATTGGCTCATAGTCGGAGTTAGTAGTTCGCTTAGCCAAATCGCCCGGTGATATAATCCTCGGTCTGCTTGTGCGAGGGGTTGGTGAAAATCTTCTCGGTCTTGGAAAACTCGATCAGTTTGCCGAGGTAGAAAAAGGCGGTCTGATCCGAGCAGCGGCCGGCCTGCTGCATGTTGTGGGTGACGATGACGATGGTGTACTTCGTCTTTAGCTGCTGAATGAGTTCTTCGACCTTGGCCGTGGCGATGGGGTCGAGCGCGGAGCACGGCTCGTCCATGAGGATGATGCTCGGCTCGACGGCGATGGCGCGCGCGATGCACAGGCGCTGCTGCTGGCCGCCGGAAAGGCCCATGCCGCTTTGGTGCAGGCGGTCTTTCACCTCGTCCCAGAGCGCCGCGCCGCGCAGGCTTTGCTCGACGACCTCATCGAGCTTTTTGCGGTCGTTAATGCCTTGGATTTGCAGGCCGTAGGTGACGTTTTCGTAGATCGACTTTGGAAACGGATTCGACTTCTGGAAAACCATGCCGACCTGGCGGCGCAGGGCGATCACGTCCACGTCGGGGTGGTTGATATCCACGCCATGCACCTTGATCGAACCACCGCCGATGCGGGCAATATCGACGAGGTCATTCATGCGGTTGAAGCAGCGAAGCAGCGTCGTTTTTCCGCAGCCCGACGGGCCGATGAAGGCGGTCACTTTGTGTGCGGGAATCTGGATGCTGACGTCGTGCAGGGCGCGCGACTGGTCGTAGTAAAAGTCGAGGTTTTCCACCTCGATCATCGTCGGGTGCGCGGGAGTGTCGGGCATGGCGTCGAGGGTGTGTTTCGCGGCGGCTTCGGAGTTCATGCGAGCTTCGGGAGTGAGCGTCTTCATGGCAACACTCCTTACCAGCGGTAGCGGTTGCGCATGCGGATGCGGAGGAAGATGGAGGTGAGCGCGATGCCCATGACAAGCAGCAGAAAGATGAAGGCCGCGCCGTACTGGACGCGCTCGGTGAATTCGTTCTGCGGGATTTTCGAGCTGACGACGTAGATGTGGTAGGGCAGCGCCATCACGCCCTGGAAGAGCCAGCCGAACAGCCCGCCGCCGCTCTGCTGGTCGCGCATGACGTAGGCGGCGGTGAACATGATCGGCGCGGTTTCGCCCGCGACGCGCGCGATGCCGAGGATGGACGAGGTGAGCATGCCGGGCAGCGCGTAGGGCAGGACGTTGGTGCGGATGGACTGCCACTTGGTCGCGCCGAGCGCGAGCGATCCCTCGCGAAAGCCCATGGGCACAGCTTTCAGCGACTCCTCGCTGGCGGTGATGACGACGGGCAGCGCCATGAAGGCGAGCGTGAACCAGCCCGAGAGCAGGCACACATTCCAGCCGCGGAAATTCAGCCAGTGGCCAAAACCGACGGGCAGGCTGAGCACGGTGTCGCTGTTGTAAGTGTCGAGCATCGGCATGAAATGGACGAACAGGCCGAGGCCGAAGAGGCCGAAGACGATGGAAGGCACGCCCGCGAGATTGAGGATGGCGAGGCGGATGAAATGCACGGTGCGCCCGTGCCGGCTGTACTCGTTGAGATAGATCGCGGCGCTCACGCCGATGAAGAGGGCGATGGCCATGGAGCCGACGACGAGCTGCACGGTGCCGACGATGCACGGCCAGATGCCGCCGGCGCTGTGCGCGTAGCTTTCCGCCGGGATGTCGGCGAGCTGCCGCTCCGCTTTGAAGGCGCGGAATTCCTTGTCGCCCATCTCATAGTGCCGGCCTTCGTGATCGAAGACATAGAGCGTCTCAGGCGGCTGGGTGAGGAAGGTCCAGTTCACGAAAGGCGCGGACGTTTTGAACACCGCCCCGGCGCCGCGGAAAAAGATCAGCGCGAAAATGACCGTCGCGCAGACCAGCACGAAATATGTGGCCGTGCGGAACACGCCGAACGCGACGGCCTCAATGGTGCGGGACGCGGAAGCCTGACGGGCAAAGGGCTTGGCGGGTGCGTGCATGGCTTTACCCGATGGAAATGCGGTAGCGCTTGATGACTTTCTGCGCGACGAAATTGATCAGCAGCGCGAGCAGAAACAGGACGATGCCGACCATGAAAAGCGCGCGGTAGTGGATGCTGCCGGGCACGACCTCGCCCATCTCCTGCGCGATGATGCCGGTCATGGTATGCACCGGCTGGAAAAACGCGCCGAGCCCCTGCGTGAAATCGGGAATGGCGATGCGGTTGCCCGCGCAGAGCAGCACCACCATCGTCTCGCCGATGACCCGCCCGAAGCCGAGCAGGATGGCGGAGATGATGCCGGAGAGGGACGCAGGAATGAGGATGCGGGCGATGGTTTGAAAGCGGTTCGCGCCGAGCGCGTAGGACGCTTCCTTGAGGTGCTTCGGCACGTTGGTCAGCGCGTCTTCCGCGAGCGAGAAAATGGTCGGCACCGCCATGAGCGCGAGCAGCGCGCCGGCCGTCAGCGAGTTCAGCCGCTCGCTCATGGGAAAGCCGGGGAACCAGGACAGCCACGGCGTTTGCGAGATCCAGCGCAGCGCGGTGCCGAGCACGGCGATGCCGAAAAAGCCCAGCACTACGGACGGGATCGCCGAGATGAATTCGATGTAGGGCTTCACGAAATTTTTCTCCTTCGGCCCAGCGATTTCGCTCACGTAGATCGCGGCCGAAACGCCGAGCGGCACGGCAAAGATGAGCGCGATGACCGAGACGAGCAGCGAGCCGACCAGCAGCGGGATGAGCCCGTACCAGTCCTGCCAGAAACTCGCCGTCAGCCATTGCCGGCCGAAAAGAAATTGGGTCAGTGATTTCCACGCGGGCACCGGCGCGTCGTAGCGCCACGCCTGCATGCCGGCCTCGATGCGCGGGAACGTCGCGAGAAATGCCGTCGTCTTCGACTGAATCGCGCCGATCTGCGCGCGCAGCTTCGCGTCCGGCATTTGCGGCGCGAGCGCGAGCGCGGCGCGAAGCTTTTCCGCGAACTGCCGGTTCGCCTCCTGATACGCCGGAAACGCCACCCGCAGCGCGCCGGTCTCCTGCGCAAAATCCACCGGCGTGATCGTGATCTTCGCCGCCTCGTCCGCCTTGCCCGCGGCGATGAGCATGTGCTGCTGCTCGGCCAGATCGCCGTTCACCGCCTCCTTCGTTTTGATCGCCGTTGCCGCTTCGGTGAGGTCGGACAAAACGCCGCGCACATCCTCGACGGAATCGCCATACGCGCTGGCAAACGCATCGAAATCCGCGAGCGCCTCATTCGCCTGTCCGATGGTTTTGCCGCTCACGGTGAGCTTGCCGAATTGCGCAAGGCGCAGGTCGTTCAGCGTGCGTTTGATCGCGGTGTGCGCATCCACCTGCTCACGGATGAAGTCCACATACTCCAGCCCGGCGAGCCGATAGACGCGGATGTTGCGCGCGTTCATGCCGAAAAAGCCCGCGCCTTCGCGGAACAGGAAAATCGTAATCAGCGCGAGGACGATGACCGCGACGGTGGCGTTGCCGGCGAAGAAATATTTGATGATCTCATCCGGCGTGAGTCCGAAAATGCGGAGGCGATTCCGATTAAGCAGCGCCTCGCCGATGGGTCGCCGTGCGGGCGGTGGAGTAACGGTGGCGGACATCTTTGAAAAAAGGAGGCCCGCTGAAACCCAACTTTCAGCGGGCCTCTAAACCCCTAAACCTGAATCGAATTACTTGACCGTGGCGAAGCCCACCTGGCTCACGATGGCCTGGCCCTTTGCGCTGAGCGTGAAGTCCACAAACTCCTTCGCCTCGCCGGCGGGCTCGCCATTGGTGTAGTAAAAGGTCGGGCGCGAAAACGGATACTCCTTGCTCCTCACGGTGGCCTGCGATGGCGCGATGCCTTCGACCGGCAGCGCCTTCAGCCCGCCCGCCTTGATGTAGGCGAGGCCGACGTAACCGATGCCGCCGGCGTTCTTGCCGACTTCGGCCGCGATCTGCTCGTTGCCCGCCATTTTCTGCGCGCTGCCGGCGTAGTCGCGCTTCTTCATCGCGAGTTCCTTGAAGTCGGAGTAAGTGCCCGACGAGGTGTTGCGCGTGTAGATGGAAATTTTTCCCGCGGTGCCGCCGACGGCGCTCCAGTCGGTGATGTCGCCGGTGAAGATTTTCTCGACCTGCTGCTTGGTCAGGCCCTTCACGGGATTGCCCGCATTCACAATGACGGCGATGCCGTCGAAGGCGACGACCGTCGGCTTGAGCGTAAGCCCTTTCGCGCTGGCGGCGGAAATTTCCGTCGGCTTGGTGCGGCGGCTGGACATGCCGATGTTTGCCGTGCCGTCGATGAGCGCGGCGATGCCGGTGGTCGAGCCCTCGGCGGCGATTTCAAAGCTCGCCTCCTTGTGCTCGGCCTTAAAGGCCTCAGCGAGCTGAGGGACGAGTTTCGCGCCGAGCGTGTCGGAGCCTTTGATGACGATGCGACCCGCGTGGGCGATGGAAGCCGTGAGCGCGAGCACCGCCGCGGCGGTGATGAACTTGGTTATTTTCATAGGATGTGAAGTTACTTTCCCGGACAGGGCCGGCGTCCAGACTGACACCGGCCCCTACCAAGAAGGAGGGTTAGAACTTGATGTTGACGTCGACCTGAACGGTGTTGACCGCGTTGTCCCGGGCGACTGCGGGTGCGTTGGTGGCCCGTCCGCCGGAGAGGTTCCGGTCGAGGTTCCAGGCCATGAAGCCGGTCGCACCGATCACCACGTTGTCAGCAATCTGGTAGGATAGGCTGAGCTTGAAGCCGCGGACATTGAGGTCGCCGAGCGCGAAGTCCGAGTCATTGAGGTTTGGATCGATCGAGGCGATACCCACCTCGCGGTAGCTAAGATTGGCCAGCCAGTCGCCCTTCTTTTTCACCTCGCCCAGTTGCACGCCCGCGAGCCAGGCGATGCCGTCGCCAGTCTGATACCCACGATAGGCGTCCGTCGTCGGGTTGCCGGTGCGGAGCTGGTAGATGTCGTTGTAGCGGCCTTCGCCGTCGATGTTGTAGGCAAAGTCCCAATAGACCTTGGCTTTGAGGCTGCCGATCTTGAACGAGATGTCGCCCGGCGCGGTGAGGATGTTGAGCTTGCGCGTCTCGCCAGTGACGGCGGCCAGCGAACCCGGCGCCGGCTTCGGCGCGGTGGCCGTGGAGGCGCTGGCGACGGTGGTCGCGGTGGTCGTCTGCTTGTTGGGCGCGCCGCCCACGGGCAGCACGGTGGTGGTCGCAGCGCCCGCACGCACGGTGGTGGCCGACGTGTTTACGGTCGCGGTGCCGTTCGGGTTGGTGGTCGTGGTGACGACGCTGGTGACGGTGGTCGGCGTGACCACGCGGGTCGTCACCGTCCCGGCGGCGTTCACGGTGTCCTGCACAGTGTTGACCGTGGAAGTCGTGGTGCGGGTGGAGACCGTCGGGCCGAAGATGCCGGCGTCGGTGAAGGCGCTTTCATTGCGCAGCCCGGTCAGGTGCGAGGCCGTCCAATTCATATAGGCCGGCGCCAGGGTGACACTCACGTTCTTGTTGAAATGGTAGGTGCCGATTAACTGCTCGACGAACAGGTAGCCGTCGGTTTTCAGGTCGGTGCCGAAGTTGAACTCGTTGTTGTCCGCATAAAAAAACTGCCCGGCCACAAGGCTCAGTTCCCACGAGGACTCGGACGGGACGCCCGGATCGGCGACCGTTTTGCCATCCTTGCCGGAACCACCGGACGGCCCGGCCTGGCCGTGACTGAAAAGTTTATTGATGGAAATCGTCTCGGTCACACCGGACGGATTGATATCGGGATCCCACACCAGGTCGGTGGTGTAAAACGGGTTCTTCTGCCGGCCAGCGGTGACGTTCAGCCAGTCGTTCTTATAGCCAAGAAACGCTTTCGAGATGAAGATGCTGTCGTTATCGAAACCGTTGGTGAAGGTCTGGTTGCCCGAGTCGCTGTTCGGCCCGGTCTGGAGCTGAAAGCCGGCGAACCAGTTGTCGCCAAGCGCCACATCCGCGCCCAACCGCAGGCGGTAGCGGTAGCGCGAGCGCTGATCGACGTGGTTCGGCGCGGCGACCTGCGCCTCGCGGTCGTCATACTGGTAGCGCAGCCGCAGATCGCCGTAGAGCTTCAGCTCGGTGATCGACGAGTTGAGGTTGATTTTGCCGGCGGCGGTCTGCGTCGTGAAATCGCGCATCATGTCGGCGCGGACTTCTTCGCCTTCCTGGCTGGAGAGGACGCCTTTTTTGACGAGTTTATCGACGAGCGCGCCGGCGTCCTGCGCCTGCAAGGTGAGTGCTGCGGAGGAAAGCAGCGCGGCCGCTACGGACAGTTTGAGCATGGGCTTGATGGGCATGGGGATTATTTGGGTGTGGGTGTTTTGTGTTGGCAATGCGGGATTTTTGGGGCGGCCCGCACCGTCGTTTTTATTAAAACAACGCCGCCATAATCAATCAGTATTGTGGCGGATGTATGACGCAATTGTGACAATTTCGTGACACCCGTCCGCGACCGGCAGATGGCCGCTTTTTCCAACCGGCCTACGATTTGAAATCGCGCGCGGAAAAGACGGCCACGCCGATGAGGAGAAACGTGGCGTCGATGCCGACCAGGTAGGCCAGGTCTTCGGTCATTTTCAGCCACGGGATGGGCGAGCGATAGACATTGTACCAAGTCTCGATGTGGCTGGTGATGAACCACGGCTTTAGCGAATCGAAATACGGAATGTTGCGGAAGATGTTGTCCGTCATGAAATAGGTCAGCGTGCAGATCGTGGCCGCGGCGGGCTTCATGTTGCAGCAGGAGAGCATGAAAGCGAGCGAGGCCACGCTCACGAGGGTAAAGCCGAGCACGGGCAGCGAGGCCAGGTAGCGCACGAGCCCGCTCTGGAAATCATAAAGGACAAAGAGCTTTTGCAACGGCTGAAAGGCGAAGAAGCCACCGGTGCCTTGCCGCAGGAGCCCGATGGCGAGCGCGCTGACGCCGATAAACCCGATGAGCGCGAAGGTGTAGATGAGACAGGCAAGATACTTCACCATGAGCACGCGCAGCCGCG
>JANXWQ010000531.1 GCA_025351065.1 Chthoniobacter sp.
GGGGTGGCCTTGGTGATGATCTCGCCGTCGAGCTCGAGGATGAGCCGCAGCACGCCATGCGTCGCGGGATGCGACGGGCCCATGTTGAGGATGAGTTTTTCGCCGAGGATGTCCTGGACTTCGCCGCTCTGCTGGACGCGGGCGGCGGCGTCGGGAAGGGCGAGTTCGGTGGTAGTGAGGGCCATGAGAAAAGTGCGGCGCGGAAGGCTGCGGGGGAAGTTTGTTCGCGGTTCCGGGAGGGGCAAGCGGATTGTGTGAAAGTTTTCACAAGGGCTGCGAACTGCGGAACGTGGTCGCGTGAAATGGCGTTGAAAGCGGCGCGGGGTTTCGCCAGCTTGTGCGCCCATTTTTCCCCTCATGCTGAAAGCGCTCGACATCTGGCTGCCCGCTTGGCAGCGACGCAAAAAAGTTCCCGAAGCCGCGCCGGGGACGCGGCATGTGATGATCGCGGTGTGCGATCATTTCGAGCCGTTTCATGGCGTGGGGAAAGACGAGGCGCTGGCGCGGGTGGCGGTGTGGCGGCGGGACTTTGCGCGGCTCGCGGGCGAATTCCGGGACGCGGACGGCCAGCCGCCGAAGCACACCTTTTTCTACCCGATCGAGCAGTACGACGCGGAGGTGGTCGGCGCGCTCGCGGAGCTGTGCCACGCCACGGGCAGCGAGACGGAGGTGCATCTGCATCACGACCGCGACAACGCGGAAAATCTGCGGCGGGCGCTGGAGCAAGGGCGGGCGCGGCTCGCCGGGCATGGGCTGCTTTCGCGGGATGAAAGTGGCGCGGTGCGCTACGGCTTTGTGCATGGCAACTGGGCGCTCGACAACTCCCACCCCGAGGGCCGCCACTGCGGCGTGCGCGGCGAACTCCGGGTGCTCCGCGACACCGGCTGCTACGCGGATTTCACGCTGCCCTCCGCGCCGAACCGCACGCAGACGCGCACCATCAATGCGCTCTACTACGCCCGCTCGACCCACGCGCCGAAGTCGCACGACCGCGGTCGCAGCATCCGCGCCGAACGCGAACCGCGCCGTGCTGCGGAGGACGAGCTGCTCATCGTGCAAGGCCCGCTCGCGCTGAATTGGGAGCGGCGGAAATTCGGCCTGCTGCCGCGCATCGAAAACAGCGACCTCACTGCGGCGAACCCGCCGACGGCCGAGCGGCTGCGGCTGTGGATGGACTGCCACATCGCCGTCGAGGGCCAGCCGAACTGGCTCTTCGTCAAGCTCCACACCCACGGCGCGAAACCCGGGAACACGCGCATGCTCCTCGGCGAGCCGATGCGCGCCTTTCACCACACCCTCGCGGAAATGGCCGCCGCTGATCCGAGCCTGCGCTTTCACTACGTCACCGCACGCGAGCTGGTGAACATCCTGCACGCCGCCGAGGCCGCGCACTCCGGCGAGCCGGGCGGATTTCGCGATCATTGCTATCGGAAAACAGGCGCGGCAATCTCGGCGTGATGCGGCTCCTTTTCGTCTCCAATCTTTTTCCCGACACGCGCGAACCCTATCGCGGCCTCGACAACGCGACCGTGCTCCAGCAGCTCAACACGCAATGGGACATCCGCGCGCTCGCGCTGCGGCCCACGCTGCCCTTCCGCTCCGGCGCGTGGACGGCGCGCACCGAGGACAGCCGCATGCAGCCGCAGTTCCTCGCGGTGCCTTATCTGCCAAAGATCGGCAGCCGCTGGAACCACCGGCTCATGGCGCGGGCGCTGCGCGGGCCGCTGCGCGAAATCCACAGCCGGTTCCCGTTCGATGTCGTGCTCAGCTCGTGGATTTATCCCGACTCGTGCGCCGTCGCGCAGCTCTCGGGCGAGCTGGGTTTTCCGTTTGTCGCCATCGCGCAGGGCTCGGATGTGCATCAGTATTTGCGGCATCCGGTGCGGCGGAAAATCATCGCGCAGGCGCTGCCCGCGGCGTCCGCCGTCATCACGCGCAGCGGGGAGCTGGCGCGGCTGCTGGGCGAAACCGGGGTCGCGTCCGAGACGCTGCACACGATCTACAACGGCGTGAACCGCGCGATCTTTCGCCCCGCCGATCGCGCCGCCGCGCGCCAGGCGCTCAACCTCCAGCAGGACGTGCAGATCATTCTTTTCGTCGGCAATTTCTACCCGATCAAAAACCCGCTCCTGCTCATCGAGGCGCACTCGCAGGTCTGCGACGACAACACCCTTTCGCGCACCAAGCTCATCATGCTCGGCGACGGCCCGCTCGCCGGCAACGCGCGCGCGCTCGGCGACCGGCTGCACTTCGGTCCGAACGTCGTCCTCGGCGGGCGCAAGTCCGCCGCCGAAGTCGCGCGCTACATGCAAGCCGCCGATGTGCTCTGCGTGCCGAGCGTCAACGAGGGCGTGCCGAACGTCGTGCTCGAAGCTTTTGCGTGCGGGCTGCCGGTCGTCGCCAGCCGCGTGGGCGGCATCCCCGAGGTGCATCCGGGCGAAACGTGCGGGCGGCTCGTGGAGCCACGGCTCGCGACCGTCGCCGCCGCGCTCCGCGCCGTGCTGCGCGAGCCGCCGCCGTCCGCGCCCATCGCGGAGTACGGTGCGCAGTTCACCTGGGAAAAGACGGCGGAGGGATACAACGCGCTGCTCCTGGCCGCATGCACCTGACCTCGCTCGCGCGAAAGCGGGTAGGGACGGCACTCCGTGCCGTCCGCCGGGCGAGCGACAGCGAGGCGGCGGGCGATCCAGGTGCCGTGCATCATCCGCCCGCCGCCTCG
>JANXWQ010000565.1 GCA_025351065.1 Chthoniobacter sp.
GCAAGTCCGCCGGCAAATCGCCCTCTCACTCGCCAACTCCCACAAAATCGCGCCGCTTTGGGCCGCGCTCGCGCAGCAGCACGACGGCAAAGACCGCTGGTATCTCGAAGCCCTCGGCATCGGCGCGCTCGGCAATGAGGACGAATGCTTCGACGCCTGGCTCGCCGCCGTCGGCGACAAATGGAACACGCCCGGCGGGCGCGACATCATCTGGCGCCTGCGCACCGCGAAAAACGCGGGCTTCCTCGCGAAAATCCTCGCCGACAAATCCATCTCCGACAACGACAAGCCCCGCTACCTCCGCGCCTTCGACTTTCTCCCCGCGAGCGACGAAAAGACCAAGGCGCTCGTCACCCTCGCCGGGCTCGGCGACAGCATGGGCGCGGTCGCAGGCGAGGCCCTCGCGCGTTTGAAAAACGTGGACGTCAACGCCAACGCCGAGGTCAAAGCCGCGATTGAAAAGCAAATCGCCAGCGCCAAAGACACCCCGCGTTTCATCGAACTCGTCCGCGACTTCCGCCTCAAAGGCCAAGCCCCCGCGCTGCTCGACGCCGCGCTCAAAAATCCGCAGAGCCCGCTCGCCAATGAAGCGCTGAAGCTGGTCTTCGCCGACGCCGACTCCGCGAAGCTCATCGACTCCGCCCTCGTCGGCCCGCAGGCCACGGCCGTCATCGCGCTCCTCGGCTCGAACAGCGACCGCCGCGCTACCGCCGCACTCGCTGGCATCGTCGCCTCGCCCAATGAGGGCATGGCCCGCACCGAAGCGGTCAAAGCCCTCGCCCGCACGCAGCCCGGCGCGACCGCGCTCGTGCAACTCGCGAAGGACAGCAAGCTGCCCGCCGACCTCAAGCCCGCCGCGACGACCGCGCTCAACCTCGTCCAATACCCTGCGCTGAAAAACGACATCGCCACGCTTGTCCCCGCGCCCGCCGCGCTCGGCGGCAAGCCCCTCCCGCCCATCGCCGAACTCGCCAAACTCCCCGGCAGTCTCGCCCACGGCAAAGCCGTTTTCGAGCGCGCGGAGAGCTCGTGCGTCTCGTGTCATCGCGTGAATGAAGTGGGTGTGGATTTCGCGCCAGCCCTCAGCGAAATCGGCACGAAGCTCGCGAAAGAAGCGATCTACGACGCCATCATCAATCCCAACGCCGGCCTCAGCATGGGCTTTGAAACCACCCAGCTCGAAACCAAGGACGGCGGCGGCGCGATGGGCATCGTCCGCAGCGAAACCGCCGAGGAACTCGTCCTCGCGCTCCCCGGCGGCGCGACGAACAAGTTTGCCAAAAACCAAATCGCCAAACGCGAAAAGCTCACCACCTCAATGATGCCGAGCGGCCTGAACCAAGCCCTCAACCAGCAGGATCTCGTCGATCTCGTGGAGTACCTCGCCTCGCTGAAAAAGAAATAGGCGGACTTGCACCCCGTGCCTCGCGCTGCGAATTTCCGCGCGCTCCAAATGCCCTGCCCTCCCCTGCCCCTCGCCGTCCTCGCCGCCAGCCTGCTCCTCGCCGGTTGCTCGAATTTTTCCAAGACCGAACTCGCGCAAATCCGCCAGCGCGGCGTGCCACCCGCCATCGTCGTCAAACTGGAGCGCGGCCATGTGCTCAAGCCCGCCGAGGTCATCGAACTCACCCGCCGCAGCGTCCCGGATGCGCTCATCATCCGGCAAATCGACGACACCGGGCTCGACTACATCCTCGCCAAAAACGATGTCGCCAGCCTCCGCGCCGCCCGCGTCAGCCCGCCCATCATCGACGCGCTCATGGCTGAGTCCGACCGCTTCGCGCGCAACTACGCGCCCGGCTTCGGCCCGCACTACGCCAGCCCCTACGACGACGTGATCTATGGCAGCGACCCCTACCGCTACACCGGCGACGCCACGGACGGCGTAGGCTTTTCTGGCTACCAAGGGCCGCGCACCTACGATCCCTACGTCTGGCGGCGGTAGCTCACGCCGAAGGCCAACGCGCGGCTGTAGGGGAAGCTGACAGCTTCCCCTACAGCCGTGTGGCGTTTAGCGCCGCGCGAGATACGCGCCGCAGGAATCGCGCACGACCAGCCGCGGCGGCAGAGTCCGGTGGCACGCTGGGAGGGTCGGATCGGCCTGCCGCTCGAGCATGGCGCGAAACGCGGTGAGCGCGATTTCGCGGCAGGGCTGCGCGATGGTCGTGAGCCTGGGAGTGACGAGGGTCGCGAATTTCACGTCGTCGAAGCCGACGACG
>JANXWQ010000593.1 GCA_025351065.1 Chthoniobacter sp.
TCGAGTTTAAACTTCCCGGTCCAAAGCGTGAGCGGTTTCTTTGCGTCGTCTGTGGCGACCGGAGGCGGAGCGTCCGGAGTCGGGCCGATCGGCTGGCTGCCGGTGAATCCTTCGCGAAATGAAAACGACATTTGGCTTTCCTCAGCCTTCACACGTTCGCCCGCAGTGAACTCGAATGGTTCGGCAAAACTTTCACCGAACGGTTTCAGTCCCGATTTTTCAAAATAATCCGCGAGCCAATCCGCCGCCGCTTTCGCACCTTCGCTCCCAGTCGCGCGGCCTTCGCGCTCCGGCGCTGCGAGCCAGCCGGCTTCGCTTTGCAAATCCTCGCGGGAAACTTCCGCGTGGAGCGCGGGCGAGTCGGATGTGGATTTCACGCGTTGCGGTTTTGCGGACGGGGCGTCCGCGCCACGCTGCGGAGCCTGCGCGAGTGCGGCCAGGGCGGCGGCGTCATTCCAGTCGGCGAGGAAAAGCTGCGACTTCCCGTCGGCGGTACGGCCGCTGGTCCAGCAGAGTTTTTTTCCGTCGGGCGAAAAGACCGGCAGGCCGTCGAAGCCGGACGTGAAGGTGACGCGCACCGGCGCTCGCTCGCCCGCCGCGTCCACGATGAACAGCTCGAAGTTTTCAAAGCCGAGCTTGTTCGAGGTGAAGACGAGATATTTTCCGCTCGGATGAAAGAACGGCGCCCACGACATCGCCTTGAAATCCGTGACGCGGCGCTTGTCCGAGCCGTCGGTCTTCATCGTCCACACGTCGGCGATCAACCCGCTTTCATCGAAGTGCCGCCAGACGATGCGCTGGCCGTCGGGCGAGAAAAACGGGCCGCCGTCGTAGCCGGGCGATTCGGTCAGCCGGCGCACGTCGGAGCCGTCCGCGGCCATCGTGTAGATGTCGCCGAACCACGCGGGATCCTTGTCGTAGCGGGCCTTTGCGTCGGGCGGCAGGTTTTCCAGCGGGAAGGCCGCGCGCAGCGAGCAGAAGACGATTTTTTTCCCATCCGGCGAGCACGCACCCTCCGCATCGTAGCCCGGCGAATGGGTGAGATTCACGGGCTGCGTGCCGTCCTGATTCGCCGACCAAATATCCATCGCCGCATCGTAATCCCACGCGTAGCGCCGCTCTTTTCCGCTCGCGCGAAACTCCAACTCGGCCTTTTGCTTCGCCACGCTTTCGGGATCGGCGTGCGTGGAGGCGAAGATCACGCGCCCCGTGCCCGGCTGGAAAAATCCGCATGTCGTCTTGCCCATGCCCGGCGACACGCGCGCCGTTTCGCCCGAGAGCAGGTCGAGCAGATACATTTGATAGAACGGATTTCCTTCCTCCCGCTCGCTTTGGAAAATCAGCAGGTTTCCGTCCGGGTGAAAGTAGCCCTCGCCGCTGCGTTTCCCTTCGTAGATGAGCTGGCGCGCGTTCGTGAGGAAGCGCGCTTCCTTGGCCACATCGTCGGCGCAAGCGGTCGCGGTGAGCAGGGAGAGAATGATGAGCAGGCGGCGCATGGGAGTTTGGATGGATGTTCGATGTTGAGCGGGCCGCAGGATGCACGGCAATCTCGGGGCCGTCTGCAAGCACCTGCCCTCGCGATTTCTTATGAGCCTCACGATCTATCAAATGGAATACAGCCCGTTTTGCATCCCGATCACCGCCGCGCTGCGGGCCTGCGGTGCGGAGTTTGCGACGCACGAAATCCCGAACTGGGATCGCACCGAACTGCTGCGGCTCACGGACGGCGCGTATTATCAGGTGCCGGTGCTGGTGCATGATGGGCGCACGGTCATCGAGTCCAGCGCGGACAGCGAAGACATCGCGCATTACGTGGACGCGCACTTTGCCGGCGGACGACTTTTCCCCGCGCGGTTCGACGGCTTGCAGCAGATCATCAACGAGTTTTTGAGCGACGACGTGGAGTTTCAAACCTTCCGGCTCATCGATCCGCAGAACCTCGATCACCTCACCGATCCCGTTGCGCGCGGACTTTTTCTGCGACACAAGGAGCGGAAATTTGGCCGCGGCTGCGTGGAGCGGTGGCGGTGCGACGCGGCGCAGATTCGCGCGGAGGCGAACCGGCTGCTGGAGCGTTTCGAGATCACGCTACGGCACTCTGCGTTTCTTTTCGGCGACGCGCCGGTGTACAGCGACTTCCTGCTGTTCGGCATTTTGGGAAATCTGACGTACCGGAACTGGAACCGGCTCAGCGCCGCGCAGGCCGCACTGGTAAAGTGGCGTGAGGCGATGGTGGCTTTTCGGTATTGAGCGTCGCTGCGGATACCGGGGAGCGCGCGCTTTCAGCGCGTTGGTTTCGGCATCCTGCCGAAACGCACTTTCGACGGCGTCTGGAGTGAAAGAGCGCGCCTCTACCCTCCACCCGCGAGGGAAGTGCGCGACGGCGGAACGCCTTCGCCAACGCGCGGAACGCGCGCGCTCCCCTGAGCTTCACGGCGCCAGTTTCGTCAGCGTCGCGAGTGCGTCATCGCCGGGGATCCTTTGCGGGAGCAGGGCGAAAAGCGAGGGCTGCCACGGGTCGAGATGGACGGCGATGCGGTCGGACTGGCCGAGATATTTGCCCGCGCGCAGATCGTAGATGTGCGCGGGCGCGGCGAGCTTTGCCTCGAAATCCACCGGCTTCTCCAGCGCCTCGTTCCCGCCCTTTTGTTTCAAATCCTCGCTCATCTGCCAGATGATATTCCGCTCGAAGGCAACTAGGCGCGTGGTTCCCAGCCGGTACCGATGCACTCGGATGCAGGCTTCCTGCGGGATTCGGACTGGGGGAGGGAAAGTTTCCAAATAATGATCCAACACCTGCCCGCTTGGATTGGGTCGGCCTTGAACGCGCTTGTCTAAATACTCCGTGATCTCCGCGGCCTCACCAAATCCAGACCATCCGCCTTTTTCCATGCGCGCCCAGCCATTCCACCTTTCGCCGCCGGGAAAAGTCGCTGGCGATTCACCGCCGTTGGAGAACTGCGCGGACAGCGGCGCGTCACGCAGTTTTCCACGCTCATCGAAATGTCCCGTTGGGCCGCTCCCAAAAAGCCAGTGATCCTCTGCTGCATTCGTGAAGTAGGAACGGATTTTCACCTCCTCGGGACTGGAGAGGCAAATCGAGTCGCACATCACAAGTGCACGGAAATCTTTCAACCCGCCGCCCTCGATTTCTGCCGTAGAAAGGAAGCGCGGCGTATAACCGGAATCGTGGAGGAGTTTAACCCACGCATTTCGCCGCTTAGCCATTTTGTTGTGCGTGGCTTCGTAGCTGGAAAAACGGCGCAGCCACGTTGATCCGTCTTCGCAGGATTCGAGGAGCCAATCGACCTGGATGCTGGCCTGCGAATAGTGGATGGCGATGGGATCGTATTCGCGCTCGGCCCGCATGAAAACTTGCGCGAGCGGCGATTGCATTTCTTTCAAAACGGGCGCGAGCGCAGCGGCACGCGGGGTGAGGGCGTAGTCGTCGCTTTTCCAGTCGATGCAATCCTCGCTCCACCAGACGATGCAGCCGCGGTCGCCTTCGAGGAGGAGGTGCCAGAGGCGGCGGCGGGCGGCGTTGGCGTCCTGTTCGCCGACGGTGGTGAGGATGGGTTTTCCGGGCATGAAGGAGCCCCAGATTTCGCGGGCGTTGCCGATGTCGTAGGGCTCAACCCAGTCGAGCACCTGCGAAAGTTTCCACAAATCGTAGCCGCCAAATGCGGACGGCGCCTGCGTACCTTCGATGCCGGTGGGGGTGCGCGGATCAAGCTCCCGCGCGGCTCCGCGGAGGTCGCCGAGCGTGGCAGCGAGCGAGGAATCCATGTAGCTGCGATGATCGCACCACGGCGCGAGATTCCAGGCGGTCGGTTTTTTGCGCGCCTCGGCGGGGTCAAATTTCAGCGCCTGCACGGCCTGCCAGTCGGGCTGGCCGCGCGGGCTTGCGTCGCCGCTGGCCATGCGGTTTTTGATCTGGTCGGTGGTGAAAGGTTTCACGTCGTCCCACGCGGCGAAGGTGGTTTCCCATTCGGCGTTGAGCGCGGCGAGGTCGCGGTACTGCGCTTTCAGCCACACGCGGAAACCGGCGAGCGCGGCGGGGGAGAAGTCGTAGTCGAAAGGGTTCGCCGACATCGTGGTCGAGAGTTCGTCGCGGATGTCGTAGGCGAGCGGCTGGTACGGCGCGTTGAGCTTCACGAGGCGCTGCATTTCGCCGCGCGCCCACGCGCGCCACTGCGGATCGTCGAGGCTGTATTCGCGGACGAGCCCGGCTTCGTCGCGCGGGGTCTTCCACGCGGTCACCATTTTGTCCCAGTCGCTCACGCGGGAATTCCATTTCAGGCACAGCCCTTTGTTCACCAGGTTTTCAACGTAGAATGGCATCTTCGCATCGAGCAACGCCTGGCCCGGTGCGTCGTGATGAACCATCCCCGCATTGATCCCCATCTCGCGCAGACGCTGAAAAAAAAGCGGGAGCTTCTCCGGCTTTTGATACGCCGAATCGCCGATCCACATGATCGCGCGGTACTCCGTCCACGGGTGCAGCGGCGGACTTTCGGCGGCAGTTGACTGGGCGGAAAAAACCGCGCTGCCAGCCAGAAACCAAA
>JANXWQ010000607.1 GCA_025351065.1 Chthoniobacter sp.
GGCGCAGGCTTCCAGCCTGCGCCACGCGTGGACAAGCCGCCCGCCCGTCCCCTACCCTCGCGACGCATGCCCCGCCGTCCGCTTTCCACCGCCACCGTCCAGCTCGCCGCGAGCATCGTGCTTTTCGCCGCGGCGCAACTGCTGCTCAAACGCGGCGCGGGCGCGGTGCCGGAGGGCGCGTTCAATTTTGCCGCGCTCACGTCGGCTTGGGTGTGGGCGGGCATCGTGGCGGAAATCGCCAGCCTCGTGACATGGCTCGGCGCGCTGCGCACCATGCCGCTGGGCGTGGCCTACAACATCGGCGGCATCACCCATGTGCTCATCCCGCTCGGGTGCTGGGGCTGGCTGGGGGAAAGCATTCCGCCGCTGCGCTGGGCGGGCATCGGGCTGGTCATCGCGGGCGTGGTGCTGAGCGCGCGCTCCGCGGCGGCGGTGGAGGAGCGGCTGTGAGCGGCGCGGCGCTGGCCATCGTGAGCGCGTGCGAGGTGTGCAATCTCGCCGGACAGCTTTTTTTCAAGCACGCGATGGGCGGGCTGTGGATGCGTGCACGCGCCCGCGCGTGGCTGGCGCTGGCCTCCGGCGTGGCGGTGATGGCGGTGAGTTTTTTCCTCTGGATGGGCCTGCTCCCGCAGAGCGCGCTCAGCCAGCTCTACCCCTTCGAGGCCCTCACCCGCGTGCTGCTGCTGGCGGCGGCGGGGTTCTTTTTCCGCGAGAAAATCACGCCGCAGCTTTGGGCCGGCGTGGCGCTCATCAGCGCGGGCATCGTCCTCGTGGCGGTGAGCTGAGAGCCGATGAAAAAATGTGCGGCGTCTGTAGAGGAGGCTGCCAGCTTCCCCCGAGCCTCGGCGAGGTTCGCGGGAGCCCGACGGGCTCCCCCTGCAGCCACGCGCGAGACTGATCGTTAATCCGCGAGCGCGGGCCAGATGGTCGCCAGGGCGCGGGCGTTGCGAGCCGTGGCGGCGTCGGGCGCGGGGAGGCGCGGGTGATCCCAGCGCGCGAGCAGGCGCTGGCCCAGGCGCGCGTAGCTCGGTGCGGAGTACGCGCCGCACAAATCTCCGCCGACGATTTCACCCCGCGCGCGTAGTTCCCCGAGCGCCCAGGCCACATCGGCGGCGGTGAAAAGTCCGTGCTCCCAATTCGTCGCCGAGTCCGCATCGGTGAGGCAGTCGAGATCGACGGTGACGTAGAGCCGCCGGCCCGCGAGCCCGGCGGCGAAAGTCTGAAACTGCGCGCGCCAGTCGTCCGCAGTGAGGCCGGGAAAACGCCGTCGGCCTGAATGAGCGAGACGCTCCGTCCACGGCCACACGCGCAGGCGTCCGGCGGCGAGCGCGCGGCGGTTGACGAAAAGATGCCCCGGCCAATCCAGCTCGAAATTTCCGCAACCCCAAATGCTCACCGACTCGACATGCGGGAGTTCGAGGGCGCGGTTGATCCACGTCCCGCAGCCCCAGCGCGGCGGGCGCAGATCCCAGTCGGGATGATTGTCGAACGACACGAGCGTAACCGGCCCCGCGGCCCGCCGCAGCCACAGCGTGCTGAGGTGGTGAAAATCCCCCGACCCAAAAAGCGTGAACGCTTTCAACCGCCCGCCCACCTCCGCCGCAAACGCCTCGATCTCCTGCGCCCTGGCGCTGTAGCGCAGCCGCGGCCCCCAGGTGCGCGCGTCGTAATATGCGCCGCCGAGCGCGTCGCGCGGCCACGCGCCATCGAGGTCGATGTGCAGCGCCCCGCCCACCTACGGTACGATTTCGGTGCCGATGCCCGTGTTCGTGAAAATCTCCACGAGCAGTGAGTGCGGCGTACGTCCGTCGATAAAGTGAACTTTTTTCACACCCTGCGACAGCGCGTAGAGCGCGCTCTCGACCTTCGGAATCATGCCGCCGACCA
Organism: Chthoniobacter sp.; assembly: GCA_025351065.1. Classification (GTDB taxonomy): domain Bacteria; phylum Verrucomicrobiota; class Verrucomicrobiia; order Chthoniobacterales; family Chthoniobacteraceae; genus Chthoniobacter. The sequence continues at coordinate 1,888 of JANXWQ010000607.1, forward strand.
CGATCTCCTCCTCGATGAGCTGCTCGATTTTTTCCGCGTTGACCGAGGGGATGAGCGAGTCCTTGTCCATCGGGTCGCGCATGATGCCGGGCACGTCGGAGAGGTAGATCATCTTTGCCGCCTGAAGCCGTCCGGCGACGGTGCCGGCGGCGATGTCGGCGTTGATATTGAGCACCATGCCGTCCGCGTCGCGCGCCAGCGGCGAAATCACCGGCACATGCTCGCGCCCGATGGCCGCGAGGATTTCGTCGAGTTGCACGTCCACGACTTCACCGACGAAGCCGAGATCGACTGCGGTCGCCTTGCCCTCGGTCTGCGGCGGCAGTTTTCTCCCGACGAGCACACGCTTGCCAGCGATGCCCACGGCGCGTCCGCCGAGTGCGTTCAGCTGCGTGACGATGCCGGGATTGATGACCGTATCGAGCACCTCCTCGACGATGCCGATGGCTTGCTCGTCGGTCACGCGCAGGCCGTTGACGAAGCGCGCTTTTTGCCCTGCATCGCGCATGCGCTGGGTGATGGCCTTGCCGCCGCCGTGGATGAGCACGGGGTTGATGCCCACGGCTTCGAGGAAAACGACATCGCGCAGAAAGCGCTCGACGACCTGCTCGTCCTCCATCGCGCTGCCGCCGTACTTGATGACGAAAAGTTCGCCCCGGAATTTCTGGATGTACGGCAGCGCTTCGATGAGTGCTTCGACGCGGTCGGTGGGTTTGGCCATGAGATAAAATGCGGGCTACTCGCCCATGTTCAGCTTCACGTAGTCCACGCTGAGGTCGGTGGTGTAAACGGTGTAGTCGGCTTTGCCGAGGCGGAGGTCGATGGTGATGGTGAAACGTTTTTGCGCAACGACTTCCTGGAGTTTCGCGAAGGGCGTCTTGCTCGGCATGCCGCCCTGCACGGCGATGATGCCGTCGTAGAAAATGTCGATGACTTCCTCGCGCAGCTTCGCGCCAGAGTAGCCGAGCGCGTCCATGATGCGGCCCCAGTTCGGGTCGCCGCCGAACCACGCGCACTTCGTCAGCGTCGAGTTGGCCACGGCCTCGGCGGCCTTGCGCGCGTCGCTGAGCGTGGCCGCGCCGTTGACGTGGACTTCCACAAATTTCGTCACACCCTCGCCGTCTTCGACGATCATGCGCGCGAGGTTTTTCGTCACATGATCGAGCGCGCGCTGGAACGTCTTGAACGCAGCGGTGCCGTGGCGCAGCGGCTTGTTCCCGGCGGTGCCGTTGGCGAGCATGATGACGGTGTCGTTCGTGCTCATGTCGCCGTCGATAGTGATGCGGTTGAACGACTGCTCGACCGAGACGCTGAGCGCGCACTGGAGCTGCTTTTTGTCGATCACCGCGTCGGTGGTGAGGAAGCTGAGCATCGTCGCCATGTTCGGGTCGATCATGCCTGCGCCCTTCGCGATGCCGCCGAGCCGCACGGTCTTCCCGTCGATCTGAAACTCGACGGCGATCTCCTTCGCGAAGGTGTCGCTCGTCATGATCGCCTCCGCCGCGCGCCGGCTGCCGTCGCGATCAATCACGACCGGCATCGTGCCGATGGTCGCCTCCATTTTCTCGATCGGCAGCGGCACGCCGATGCGCCCGGTCGAGCACACCATCACCTGCCGCGCCTTGAGCCCGAGCGCGTTTGCAGCCGCCTCGGCCATGCGTTTCGCGGTCTCGATGCCGGCCAGCCCGGTGCAGGCGTTGGCATTGCCCGCGTTCGCGACGATCGCCCGCACATCGCCCGTGCGCAGATGCGCGAGCGAGACGCGCACCGGCGCGGCCTTCACCTTGTTCGTCGTGAAAGTCGCCGCCACCACCGTCTCCTGCGGCGAGTGGATGAGCGCGATGTCGGGACGCGAGGCATTGCTCGCCTTGATGCCGCAATAGGCACTGCCGGCGAGGAAGCCTTGGGCGGCGGTCACTCCGCCGGGGATTTCGGTGTAAGGCATGGCTGCTGAAAAAATGAGACGCGGGTGCGAAGGAGAACGCATTCCGTGCCAGAGAACGAGACTCTTTCGGGAAAAATTCGCGACCGCCTCCGCCGGTGGTTGGCTTCGACCGGCAAGCGGCTACGCTGCCGCGCATGCCTGCCCCCAGCGACTCGACCAACCCCAGTGCGCGCGTCTTTGCGACCACGCGCTGGAGCGTGGTGCGGGCCGCGGGCGGGGCCACGCCAGCGGCGGGCGAGGCGCTGGCGGTGCTGTGCCGCGCGTATTGGTATCCGCTCTACGCCTTTGTCCGCCGCGAAGGAAAAAGCGCGCCCGACGCGCAGGATCTCACCCAGGAGTTTTTCGCCCGGCTGATCGCGAAGGAATGGCTCGGCGAGGTCGCGCCCGAGCGCGGGCGCTTCCGCTCGTGGCTGCTCGCGGCGATGAAGCATTTCCTCGCAAAGGAATGGCGCGACGCCCATCCATTCACGAGGTCGGCGAGCACGACGGGCAGCACTATTTCTCGATGGATTTCGTGGACGGAAAAAACCTCAGCGATTTCTGCGACGGCCGGCCGCTGCCCGCAAATCAAGCGGCAGAGCTGATCGCGACGGTCGCCGACGCCGTACAATTCGCGCATCAACGCGGCATTTTGCACCGCGACCTGAAACCGCAGAATGTGATGATCGACGCCGACGGCGCGCCGCATCTCACCGACTTTGGCCTGGCCAAACGCATGGACGGGGCCAGCTCGATCACGCAGACCGGCGCGGTGCTCGGCTCGCCGAGCTACATG
>JANXWQ010000614.1 GCA_025351065.1 Chthoniobacter sp.
CGGGTGCGCGTGGAGCTTTTGGCAAACAGCAGCGCCCAGCACTGGTGGCGCAGCGGGTGCGCAGCGTGGTGACCGCGCGTGGCTTTCATTTCGGCGGCGAGCGCGAGAATGGCGTGCAGTTCCGCGACGGTGGCGGACTCGATGGAGAGGAAATTTTTCATGGCAGAAAATCAGGCGGAAAAGCGCGCGAGCACGGTGCGGAGAATCGCCACGCCTTCGTCGATTTCGGCGCGCGAGACATTGAGCGGCGGGAGCCAGCGGATGGCGTGGGTGCCGCTCGGCACATTGAGGAAGCCGGCGGCGTGGAGCGCTTCGACGACAAAAAGCGACGGCGCTTTTCCCGCGGGCAGCGCCGGGACGCGCGCGGCAAAATCCGGTACCAACTCGAACGCGAGCATGAGCCCGACGCCACGCACGTCGGCGATGAGCGGCGAGCCGAGCGCGCGTAATTGCGCGTGCGCGTGCGCCCCGAGGCTGCGGGCGTTTTCCAGCATCCCCTCCTCTTCGATCACCGACAGCACTTCATTCGCGCCTGCGCTAACGAGCGGCGTGCCGCCAAAGGTCGTGCCATGCGAGCCGGGCCCGAGCAGGTCGCAGAGCGGGATGGTCGCGCCAGTTTTGAGCGTGACCGTGCGCTCGCTCACCCAAATCGCGCCGAGCGGGAAGCCGCCCGCGATGCCTTTGGCCCAGCTCACCGCGTCTGGCATCACGCTCGCGTCGCCGAGCAGCGTTTTCCAGCCACACCAGTCACCCGTGCGCCCGAGGCCGCACTGCACTTCGTCAAACATGAGCAGCAGGCCGTGCCGGTCGCAAAGTTCCCGCGCCAGTTTCAAAAACGCCGCGCTCGCCGGATGCACGCCGCGCTCGCCTTGGATCGGCTCCATCAGCACCGCGACCACGCCGGGCTCCTGCACCGCCGCGAGCAGCGCCGGGCCGTCGTTGAACGGCACATGCCGGAAGCCCTCCACCGCCGGCTCGAAGCCTTTCTTCACCTTGTCCTGCCCCGTCGCCGCGATGCCCGCCAGGGTGCGCCCGTGGAAGGAGCCTTCCATGGTGATGATGCCGTGCCGGTTCGCATCAGCCGCGATCATTTCGCCCACGCTATGCCGCGGCGCGGGCGGCATGCCTTCGTTGCCGAATTTCCGCGCGAGCTTATAGAGCGCCTCGTTCGCCTCGGCCCCGCTGTTGCAGAAAAAAATCTTCCCCGACGCGCCGATCAAGCGCACAAGCCGCTCGGCGAGCACCGCCTGCGGGCGCGTGTAGTACAGATTCGACGTGTGGATGAGCGTGCCGATTTGTTCGCGCATCGCCGCGAGCACGCGCGGATGGCAGTGCCCGATCGAGGTCACGGCGATGCCCGCACCGAAATCCAGGTAGCGTTTGCCGTCCTCATCCCAGACCTCGCTCCCCAGTCCGCGGGCAAAGCGCAGGTCGAAGCGCCCGTAGGTCGGAATGACGTAGCGGTCGTAGAGTTCGCGGGTCGTCGGGGCGCTCATGGGCTGGCGGAAAAAGCGGCGACATTACGCGCGCGGCACAGGATTGCACCGACAAAAAATGCTGGGTCTGGCTCCTCATAAAAAGCCCGCGCAGGACTTGCCGCGTGACTTCGCCGCGCGACGATGTATCTCTCCGTCCCCGCTTTTTTCGATGCGAGAATTCCTCAACAACTATGGCCTGTGGGCCGCCTTCCTACTGGCTCTGCTGGAAAATGATGTCGCGTTCATCGCCATCGGCGTCGTCCTCAAACTCGGCGACGACAATCCGCTCACGCCCGACCTGAACGTCTTCACCGCGCTGCCCGCCGCGATCCTCGGCGCGCTCATCCACGACAGCGCGTGGTTTGCCGTCGGCTACTACAACTCGGCGACGATCAAGGCGAGCCGCGTCTATCGGCGCATCGGCCCGATGGTCGAGCGGCTCGCGGAGCGCTTCGGGCCGTGGGAAATTTTCATCGCGCGTTTCATCTACGGCACGCGCAATCCGTCCTCGGTTTTCTGGGGCATCCAGCATCTGCCCTACGCAGAATTCGCCGGGCTCGAGGTGCTGGCGCTGACGGTGTGGGGCAGCCTGCTCGCGACCGTCGGCTTTCACTCCACCGGCTGGGCGCTGAAGCTTATGGGCAAAGTCGAGCACAAGCACCATACGAAGCTGCTGCTCATCGCCATCGCCCTGGCCTTCGTGGTCGTGGCGCTGCTGCGGATTTTCAACCGGCGCGGCATCGTGAAGATTCAGAAAAAGGTGGAGGCGCGGGAGCACGCCTCCGAGACCGTCGAGGAGCAGGCGCCGTCTGAGCAGGACAGCGAGATTCGCTGATCGGTCGCGCCGCGCGGGTAGGGACGGCACTCCGTGCCGTCCGCCGGGCGAGCGAAGTGGAGGCGGCGGGCGCGGTGAATGCCGCACCCATCCCAACCGCCTCGCTGCGCTCGTCCCTGACGGCACGGAGTGCCGTCCCTACCAATCCTCGACCAACTGCACGAGCGTGCGCACGCCGAAGCCGGTCGCTCCCCGCGCCAGGTCGGCGCGGTCTTTGTCGCGCTGCGCCATGTAGGCGATGTCGAGGTGCGCCCAGGGCGTGTCCTCGGCGAAGGTTTTCAAAAAGGCCGCGCCCGTGCAGGCGCCGCCGAGGCGACCGCCGCTGTTTTTGATCAGCGCCACGTCGCTTTTAATCTGATCGTCGAATTCGGAAAACAGCGGCATCGGCCAGATGCGCTCGCCGGCTTTCTCCGCGGCGGCAAGGACGCGTTTGCCGAAGGCGTCGTCGTTTGTGAAAAAGCCCGCGGCGTATTCGCCGAGC
>JANXWQ010000001.1 GCA_025351065.1 Chthoniobacter sp.
GCCGAGCCAGCTCGCGGAGGTCAATGAACTGCAAAAGAAACAGGGCGGGCGGCTGCTCAAGCTGCTGACGGACAAACAGTACGTCACCGAGCAGGACATGGTCATCTCCATGGGCCGCTGCCTCGACGTGCCGCCGGTGAACCTTTCCAAAATCCGCGTGCCCGAGGACATCGCCGACCTCGTGCCGAAGGAAATGGCCCGCCAGTACAAGCTCGCGCCCGTGTGCCGGCTCGGGAACAAGCTCTTCGTGGCGATGGCCGACCCGCTGAACGTGCTTGCGCTCGACGACCTGCGCCAGCGCACCAAGCTCGAAATCATCCCGATGATTACGACCGAGCGCAGCGTCATCGAGGCGCTCAGCGGCGTGAGCAATTCCAGCGCGCAGATGGACCAAGTGCTGAAGGACGCCGCGCAGGAAGCCGCCAACGTCGAGGAGGTCAAAATCAACCGCGAGGAGATCGACCTCGACCGCCTCGCCGTCGAAAGCGAGGACGCGCCCGTCGTCAAAATCGTCAACCTCATCCTCGTCCAGGCGCTGAAAGAAAAAGCGTCCGACATCCATCTCGAACCCTTCGAGAAGCAGTTCAAACTGCGCTACCGCGTGGACGGCTCGCTCATCGAGGCCAGTTCGCCGCCCAAGGCGCTCCAGATGCCCATCGCCTCGCGCATCAAAATCCTCGCCGGCCTCGACATCGCCGAGCGCCGCCTGCCGCAGGACGGCCGCTTTCGCATCCGCGTCTCCGGCAAGGAAGTCGATTTGCGTATCTCCATTCTGCCCACGGTCTATGGCGAAAAAATCGTCATCCGACTGCTCGACAAAGGCGCGCTCTCCGCGTCGGTCGATGCGCTCGGCATGGACGAGTACACGCTCGGCACTTTCAAAAAAGCCATCGACGCCCCGCACGGTATGATCCTCGTCACCGGCCCCACCGGCTCGGGCAAAACGACGACGCTCTACTCCGTCCTCAGCGAACTCAACAGCCCCGAGTACAACATCGTCACCGTCGAAGACCCCATCGAGTACCAGCTCGCCGGCATCAACCAGGTCGCGGTGAAAGCCGACATCGGCCTCAGCTTCGCCGACGCCCTCCGCTCCATTCTCCGCCAGGACCCGGACATCGTGATGATCGGTGAAATTCGCGACAACGAAACCGCCGACATCGCCGTGAAAGCCGCGCTCACCGGCCACCAGGTGCTCTCCACTTTGCACACGAATGACGCCGCCGGCGCCATCTCGCGGCTCGACGACATGGGCATCGAGCCGTTCCTCATTTCGTCCTCCATCCTGCTCACCTGCGCCCAGCGGCTCGTCCGCAAAATCTGCCCGAACTGCCGCGAGGAATTTCATCCCGAGAAGGAGCTTTTCCAGCGCCTCGGCATCGAGGACGAGGGCGTCACTTTCTACCACGGCGTGGGCTGCGACCGCTGCAAACGGCGCGGCTACATGGGCCGTGCCGCGGTCATCGAAGTGCTGCCCGTGTCCGAGCAAATCCGCCGCCTCATCATCAAGCGCGCGTCCGCCGCGGTGGTGAAAAACCAGGCGGTCAGCGAGGGCATGAAAACTCTGCGCATGGTCGGGATTGACAAAGCCAAGGAGGGAATTACCACGTTGGAGGAAGTTCTGAGGAGCACCTCGGACGACCACTAGCGCCTCATGGGATTTCTCGACCACCTTTTCAAACTCAAACCAAACGACGAAAAGGCGGGCCACGGGGAAAAGGGCGGGAACGACGCGGGCACCGATCCGGGCGCGTTTCTGCATCCGAAATATTTCGTGCCGCGCGGCCTCGGCGCCCTGCCGCCGGCCCCGCCAAACGGCCGCGCCGCCGAGCGCCCGCCGCCGTCGGAAACACGCGCGCAGGAAATCGTCCTCACGCTCGGCGACGTGCTCGCGCGCATCCCCACGCCGCTGCTGCGCGCGGGCTTGCACGACGCCACGCGCGAACTGCGCTTTGCCATCGACGACCTTTCCTCCGACATCGCCCGCGGCCGCGCCGCCGTGCCGCTGTCGAAAATCGCCGCGCTGTGCCCGGATGTTTTCGCCCGTCCCGTCGGGCCTGATGACGAAACGGAAATCCGCCTGCCGCTGCAAAAACTCGTCGAGCAAATCGGCCTGCTGCGCAGTCGTCCAGCGCCTCCCGCACCCGAGCCGCCCGTTTTGCCAGCCGCCCCGGAAGCGGCTCTGGCAAAGGATTCGCCACCGGCTGAGAAACCGGTTGCCGAAATAATTCCGCCGCTCCCGCCCGCGCCCATCGCGCCCATCGAGAACCACTCCCCCGGCCCACCACCGCCCGTGGAAACCGCGCCGCCAGCCGGCCCGCCCGCGCCGCTCATCGTGGCTGAAATGGCCGCGCCACCGCCGTCCGCCGAGCCCGCGCCCGCACCTCCCGCGGTTCTTTTTCAGCCGCCCATCGTGCGCCCGGTGCGGATACTGCCACCGCCGATCCTCGCCGCCACCGGGCACCGTGCCGAGTCGCCGACAGCCACACCCCCAAGCATCGCTG
>JANXWQ010000012.1 GCA_025351065.1 Chthoniobacter sp.
ACGCAGCGGTCGAGGCGGCTGAAAGTTTTCTGGTAGATGCCGCGGCGCGCGACGATGGCTCCGACGGGGATGTAGCCGCCGCTGAGCGATTTCGCGGTGGTGATAATGTCGGGCTCCAGCGCCCAATGCTCAAAGCCCCACCAGCGCCCGGTGCGGCCGAGGCCGGTCTGCACTTCGTCGCAGATGAGCAGGGTGCCGTGGGCGCGGCAGAGGCGCTGGGCATTTTGGTAAAAATCATCGGCGGGAAAGTACACGCCTTTGCCCTGCACGGGCTCGATGAGCAGCGCGGCGACGTCGCGTTTTGCGAGCAGTTTTTCGAGCGCGGCGAGGTCGCCCATTTTGATGCGCGTGCAGTTTTCCAAAAGCGGGCCGAAGCCCTCGCGGAAACTCTCGTCGCCCATCGTGGAGAGCGCGCCGTGCGAGAGGCCGTGGAAGGCTTTCTCCAGCGAGACGAGGCCGCTGCGGCCGGTGGCGGCGCGGGCGAATTTGATCGCGCCCTCGGTGGCTTCCGCGCCGGAGTTGCAGAAGAAAACGGCGTCAAGATGCGCGGGCGTTTTTTTCAGCAATGCCTCGGCGAGCAGGCCGCTGAGGAGCGAGCAGTCCATCTGCACCATGTTCGGCAAATCCATGTCGAGCACGTCGCGCAAGGCGCTCTGCACGGCGGGGTGATTGCGGCCGATGTTGAAGACGGAGTAGCCGCTGAGGAAATCGAGGTAGTCGCGCTCGTCGAGGTCGTACAGATACGCACCTGCGGCGCGCGCATAGACGTGGTCGAAGCCGATGATGCGCTGCACACGGACGAGCGTGGAATTGAGGTGCTGCGCGTGCAGCGTGTAATTTTCGCCAAGGCGGGCGGTGACGAGGGCCTTGAGGTCGAGCGGCATGGGGCGCGACGTTACGCAGGGCGGGCCGGTTTTGCGAGCGGAGAAAAGGGCGCGCGGCTCAGGGCACGATGCTGACCCACGTGCCGATGGGCACTTCCTTGTAGAGGCGCTGCGCCGCGCTTTTCGGCAGGCGGATGCAGCCGTGCGAGGCGGGCCGGCCGGTGACGCAGCCTGCGTGCAGGCCAAAAGCCTGGCAGCTCAGGCGCATGAAAAAGGGCATCTCTGCCGGGTACATCGTGGAGCGGTGGGTGAGGTGTTTGTCGGTGATGACGTACTCGCCCGGCTTGGTGTCGAAGCCCGCGCGGCCCGTGGAGATTTCCGTTTGCAGCACGACCTCACCGTCTTTGATAAAGGTGGCGTGCTGGTCGTTAAGCGAGATTTCGATGCGGGTCTGGTCGCGCGGCGGGGCGTGGCCAAGCAGCGCCTGCACGCAGTCCGGGCTGATGGCCCACGCGGCAAAATAGAGCGCGATGAGCGAAGACTTGCCGTGGGTGCTGGCGTTGCGGTTCGCGCCGGCGGCGAGGAGTTTTTTCACGGCATCATGGTTGCCGAGGCCGGCGGCGAGCATGAGCGCGGTCATGCCGGGCTCGTAGGTGACGTAGTCGCGCATGAAGTTCGCCGCGATGCGCTCGCGCAGCGCGGTGTCGCCGGGCTGCTCAAGGACGGCGTTGGGCTCGGCCCCGCAGGTGAGCAGCGTGTCGAGCAGCGCGAGGTCATTCGTGGCGACGGCGTAGGCGAGCCACGGCTGCGCGGTGGCGGACGGCGCGGCGGAGCCGGAGTAGTGGGCAAAAAGCAGCCGCAGCAGCGCGGTGTCGCCGGACTGCAGCGCCTGGCTGGCGAGAGCGCGACCGGCGGAACGCCACGCGGCTTTTTCCGGCAGCCGGCTGAGCACGGTTTCGATGATGCGGCGGTCGCCGGTGGCGCAGGCCAGTTCGGCGAGCGCGGTGCCGTCGCGCAGCGGGCCGGTGAGTTCGGCGGGCGTTTGGAAAAAATGCGCGATCACCTCGGTCTGCCGGGCGGCGATGGCGTAGTGCAGGGGGCTGCGGCCCGCGGCATCCGTGGCATCGAGCGCCGCGCCGTGGGCGCGCAGGGCGACGATGGTGGGCAGATGGCCGACGGCGGCGGCGGCCATGAGCGGGGTCAAGCCGTCCTCGTCTGCAGCGCGGGGGTCGGCCCCGGCAGCGAGCAGGCGGGCGGCGAGTTCGGCATCGCGCGTGATGATGGCGGCGAGGAGCGCGGTGCGGCCGCCTTCGCCGGGCGCGTTCACGTCGGTGCGGGCGGCGAGGAAAAGATCGACCACCGCGCGGTTGCGCGCGGCGATGGCGCGGACGAGCGCCTCGCCGCTGGGCACAGCGCCGAGCAGCTCCAGCCGGGCCGCGGCACGCGCGCTTTCATCCGTTGGCCCGGCCAGCGCCGCGAGCCCGCCGCCGACGGCCAGCCCCGCACCGAGGATGCGGCAAAGTGCCCGGAGGGAGGGCTTTTGTAAAAATGACGGCGCGCGCATGGCAGGGGAAAATCCGGCCCGCAACCTACGCTATTTGCCAGGGTTTTTCCCGCCTCTTTTTCGCTCAATCCGCCACGGGCTTGGCGCCGCCGGAAGCCGCTGGCTGAAACTTCACCAGCGGCGCAACGAGGTTTCCCGGCAGCGGCCACACGCGCTCCTGAATGCGCGCGGCCAGCGGCTTCGCCGTCGCGTAGCCGGCGGTGATCATCTCCAGCTTCGCATCGAGATTGTCCACGTAGTGCAGCGCCCAGGCCTCGGGCGTCTTCGGCACCACGGGCGAGCCGAATTGCAGCTCGCCGTGATGCGCCGCCAGCAGGTGCAGCAGGTGCAGGCGCACGTCTTCAGGTGCGGGCTGGAGATCGGCCCAGGCGCTGGCTTCCGGGGCGGCGAGCAGTTTGCGCCAGAGCGTGTTCACCAGCTCGATGCCGATGGTGATGTGCCCGAGCAGCTCGCCGCGCTCGTCGAAGGGCATAGCGAAACCATCCGCCGGCAGCGCGTTTTCCCACAGCTTCCCTGAATCGTGAAAAAGCACGCCCGCGATCAGCAGGTCGCGGTTCAGCGCGGGGTATGCAGACGCCAGCGCCAGCGCCGCGCGCATCATCTGCGCCACATGCTCGACCAGCCCGCCACGCCGCGCGTGATGATTCCCCCGCGCCGCCGCGCTCCGCCGAAAATGCGCCCCGTAGTCCGCCAGAAAAAGCCGCGCCAGCCCGACCAGCCGCGGATCGCCCACCGACGCCACGCTTTCTTCGATGAACGCAAAATCCGCCGCCTGCTTTTCCCGCAGCGCGGGCGGCCCGGCGAGCAGCGCCTCGCGCTCCGCGTCCGTGAGCGCGCTGCACGTCCAGCGCCGCGCATCGAGCCCAAAGCCGCTGCTGTGCGTGAACTCACCCGTCACCGCCAGAAAGTCCCGCGCGGCGAGCTGTTCGCACGCGGCAAAAGCCGGCGCATCGCTCCACGCCCGCAGCGTCATTTTCGCCTCGGCATCCGCGAGCGTGACCTCCCAAAACGGCTTGCCGTCCTTCGTTTCCTTTCTCACCAGCGCCTCCACCTGCCCATGCACCAGCGCCTCCACGCGCCCCTCGATGGCCGCGCGTTTGGTTTGGGAAATGGTAAGAGTTTCCAAGGTCGGAAAAAGCCCCGCCATCCAGCGCGGCGCGCGGGTTTCTGTCGAGGCGGAAAACTTTTCCGCCAATCCTATCGCCGCGCGGGTCTTTCCGTTTGCCGCTCCATTTTGTGTATGTATCATATAACTACCTGCCCCATGAAACTCCACCGCCTTCCCGCCCAGCCCTCGGCCTTTTCGCTCATCGAACTCGTCGTCGTCATCGCCATCATCGCCATCATCGCCACCTTCACGGTGCCCGCCGCCACCACGATCCTCCGCGGCTCGGCGATCACCCAGGCCTCGCAAACGCTGACGGATCAGATCAGTTTCGCCCGGCAGCGGGCGCTGAGCCGGAATCTTGCGGTTGAAGTGCGGTTTTACCAGTACGCCGATCCCGAGGCACCCGGCGAAACGGTCTCCGACCCAACGACCGGGCAGTATCGGGCGATGCAGCTCCTTGAAGTCGTGGAATCGGGCGTGGCGATCCCGATCGGCAAGCCGGAGCGGCTGCCGATTTCCGTTATCATGGAACCGAGCGCCACCTTTTCCACGCTCATCACCGATACGTCGGTGGCCCCTACCCGGACCATCAAACAGCCGGTCGCCAGCGACCCGGAATTGCCGCGCGGAGTCGCCAAGAACTACAAATACGTGTCCTTCCGCTTCCAGCAGGATGGTTCCACCGATCTCGCGCCGGCGAAAACCTGGTTTGTGACGATTCGCAACCTGACGGACAAGGTGAGTGGCACTACGCCGCCCCCCAACTTTTTCACCCTCCAGATCGATCCCGTGAGCGGGGCGGTCAAAGGCTTCCGCCCGACGGCTGGCTAGCCGGCGCGGACGGCGACGGGCCGTCCGGATTCGGCGCTCGCCACGGCGGCGAAGCACAACGCGAGGCTGCGCAGGTTTTCGCGCGCGGAATTTTGCGGCGCGCGGTTTTCTTCGATGGCGCAGAGCAGCTCGGCCATCGCGCCGTGGAAGCCGTCCGGGAACCAGCGGCCCGCCAGTTCCGGCGAGGCGGTGCCCTCGGCGGTGTGCAAAGTCACATGCTGCTGCATGAGGCTCGTGCCCACGCTGCGCAGCGTGCCGCGCGAGCCGATGATGGTCGTGCGATCTTCGTGGCCGAAGGCGGCATCGGCGTTGAAGGCGAACGTCGCCTGCCCGCCATCGAACTCCACACAGGCGTGGGCGAGGAAAGGCGGACACGCGCGCTGGCTGCGTGAACGGGCGGCGGCGGCGAAAATCTGCCGCGCGTGGCGGGCGCCGAAAAACGCGGTCGCGATGTCGAACCAGTGGATCGCGAAATCGGAGAGAATGAGTTGCGGCTGTGCCTCGAAGGGTGTCCCGCAAATCCAGTGGTGATCCCAGTGCAGCGTGAAATCAACGGATGAAACCTCGCCAATCAGCCCCGCGGAAATCGCCGCGCGCATCCACGCGAAATGCGGAGCCCAGCGGCCGTTCTGATTCACCGCGAGCCGCAGGCCGAGCGTGTCCGCGAGGTTCGCGAGGCGTTGGCCTTCATCGAGCGAAAGCGCGAGCGGCTTTTGCGATAGCACATGCTTCCCCGCGCGCAGCGCCGCCTCGATGATCGGCCCGCGCACCTCCGGCGAAGTCGCGATGTCCGCCACGCGCACTTCGTCCAGCGCGAGCAGCTCCCGCCAGTCTGCAAAAACCGCGGCGTCGGGAAAAAACTCCGCGCGCCGCGCCTCCACCCGCTCGCGCGACCGCGAGGCCAGCGCAACTACGCGGTAGCCCGCCTTTTTGTACGCCTGCAAATGGCTCTGCGTGATTCCGCCGCAGCCGATCAACCCGATGCCGATGCCTGTATCCATCGGCACTCGCGGGCGATAGGGCAAGGCCGGCGCGGCGATTTCCCGCGCCGTTTTCTCCACGCTCACGCCGTAGGTTTCGTCGCTCACTCCACGAGTTTCACCGTCCGCTTTTCCCGCGCGCTCAGCACCGCACTGTCCACGATCTGCTGGCCGATGCGGGCGATCTCCGGGTGC
>JANXWQ010000210.1 GCA_025351065.1 Chthoniobacter sp.
GCCAGCGCCCATTCGTTGACCTGCGTGGTCGCCGCCGGATTGTCGGGGCTCGGCTGCACCTCGCCGCGAAAAAGAAAGTGCGGCGAGACGAGGATGCCGCCGGGCCGGTTCGCGGGCAGCTTCACTTTCACAAACGCCTCACCTTCGATGCCGGGAATCTCGTAATGCTTCGCCAGCCGTTCGTTCACGAACGTGTAATCCGCCGCCACGAAATCCATCACCGTGCGATCCTCGCGCATGACCGTCTCGAACAGCATTTCCGTCTCGCGCTCCATCGCTGTCGCCAGCGCGCGATCCCAATCGGGGAAGGTTTTCGCGTCGGGCTGCACGAGCTTGAGGTTGCGGATTTGCAGCCACTGGCCGGCGTAGTTTTCCACGAGCGCCTCGGCCTTTTTGTCAGCCAGCATGCGCTTCACCTGCGCGGCGAGATTCTTGCGCAGCGTGCCTTTTTCCGCCTCGGCGAAAAGCGCCTCGTCCGGCATCGTGCTCCACAGAAAATACGAGAGGCGCGAGGCCAGCGCCCATTCGTTGACCTGCGTGGTCGCCGCCGGATTGTCGGGGCTCGGCTGCACCTCGCCGCGAAAAAGAAAGTGCGGCGAGACGAGGATGCCGGTCAGCGCGGTCTGCACGCTCTGCTCGAAGTTGCCGCCCTTTTTCAGCGCCTCCTTGTAAATCCACACGAACCGCTCGACCTCGTTGGCCGCGAGCGGCCGGCGGAAGGCGCGTTTGCCAAACGCCGTCAGAATCAGCCGCGCCGAAGTCTCGAGCTGCGGCTGTCCCCCGCCGGGGCGAAAGATTGCGTACTGCGATGCCGGCGCTTTCACCGGCTGCGGCGGCGTGAGGAAAACGAGCTGCCGCAGCGTGAGCGTCCGCGTCACCGGCTTGTCCTTGACCATCTCCGGTTTCGCCAGCGGGTTCGCCACTTTCATTTCAAAAGTGTGCGCGCCGGCTGCCGCCACGCGCACCACCGCCTTCAGCACATCCTTTTTGTCCTTCACCCCACTGAGGTCGAAAGTCCGCACGAGCTGACCGTCGAACTTGCACTCCACCTTCGTCACATCGCCGCCGATCTTCGCCGACTCCGTGCTCAGCTTCAGCCCGTATTCGCCCGCCGCGGGCAGGTCGATTTTCACGCTCGACGCGTTCTCATCGATCTTCCGCGACACCTGCGTCGTCCCGGTCTTCGGCCCGCCTTCGATCTTGAAAAGGTCCACCTCGATCTTGTCCGGGCGCGGCTTGTGATCGTTGAGAATCGCCAGGCTCATCACCTTTTCCGCCGCCGAGAGATACCGCTCGAAAAGCACCGGCGGCAGCGACAGCACATCGCCGATATTGTCAAAGCCGTAGCCCGAATCGTCCGCCGGAAAATCGTCCGCCGGCTGGAAATCCACGCCCACGAGATCGCGGATCGTGTTGTTGTATTCCGCCCGGTTCAGCCGGTGCAAAGTCACGCGGCCCGGATCGGGGTGATCGGGATCGCAGGCGAAAACCGCCGTATCAATCCACTTCATGATCTTCTCCCGCTCGGCCAGCGCGGGCTGCTTTTCGTCATCCGGCGGCATGTCGCCGGTGCGCAGATTGTCCAGCACCGCGGCCCACGTTTTCTGATCGTTGAGCAGCGCCTCCGGCGTCTTGAAAGTATCGAGCGACAGCTTGCCCTTCGCCTTCCCGTTGCCGTGGCATTTGTAGCAGTAGGTCTCCAGCAGCGGCTTCACCTCCGCATTGAAATCCGCCGCCGCCTCCCCGCGCGGCACCGCGGCGGCGAGGAGCAGGAGTGGGAGAAAAAGGCGGACGGTTTTCACGGCAAGGCCGAACGTGCCGCAGCGCGGAAATTTGGCAAGTCGCGGGGTCGGGTAGGGATGGCACTCCGTGCCTTCCGGGGCGAGCGCAGCGCGGCGGTGGGTGCCGGGGAGCGCGCGCGTCCCGCGTGCTGGCGAAGTCGTCCCGACTTCGCGGACTTCCTCACGCGCCGCGCACCAGACGGGTGCCTCATCACTCCACGCGCTGTGGGAAGTGCGTTTCGGCAGAATGCCGAAACCAACGCGCTGGAAGCGCGCGCTCCCCGGCGCCTGCCGCCTCGCTGCGCTCGCCCCGGACGGCACGGAGTGCCATCCCTACC
>JANXWQ010000211.1 GCA_025351065.1 Chthoniobacter sp.
GATCTCGAAATGGAAGGCAGCGTCGGCTGAGCCATGAGCACCGCAATCCTCGAATCCGAAGAAGTTTTGACCACGACCACCGCGCCCATTCTCAGAGCCGGGCCGGCCTCGCCGGAGCAGGCCGCAGCTTGGGAAAAATTCACCGCGCTGCCGATGCCGGTGCGCACCAATGAGGAGTGGCGTTTCGCCAACGTCAAAGACCTCGACCTCAGCGCCTACACGCAGGCGCAGCCGGTTGATGACGCGACGCGCGAGGAATTGCTCGCCCGTTCGCAGGGTTTGGCAGCGGTCGCCGGGCGCATGGTTTTCGCCAATGACGAATTGCTCGCGCAGGAAACCCTCGCTGATTCGCTCCGCCAACGCGGCGTGATCTGGCTGCCGCTCAATCAAGCCGCCGCCGAGCATCCCGAGCTGTTTCGCAAACATTTCATGCGCGAGGAGGCGATCCTCGGCGGGCAGAAATTCGCCGCGCTCCATGCGTCGCAGGTGCGCGTCGGCACCTTCCTCTACATCCCGCGCGGCGTGGAGATCGACCTGCCGATCGAGGCCTTCCACTGGCAGCACGGCGCGCACAGTTCCGTCTTCCCGCACACCCTCATCATCGCCGAGGACATGGCGAAAGTGACGCTCATTGATTACTACGAGAGCGCCGACCCCAGCGCCCCCGGCCTCGCCTGCGCCGTCAACGATCTCTGGCTCGGCGCCGGCGCCAGCGTCACCTACGTCTGCGTGCAAAACTGGAGCCGCCAGGCGCTCACCTTCCAGATGAATTCCACCGTCGTCGGCCGCGACGCCCAGTCGAAATCCCTTTTCGCCCAGCTCGGCGGACGCCATGTGCGCAGCGAGAGCGTCAGCCATCTCCGCGGCCCCGGCGGGCGCAGCGACATGCTCGCCGTCACCGTCGCCGACGCCGCGCAGGAAGTGGACGCCCGCACCTTCCAAATCCACGAAGTCCCCAACACCCAGAGCGACCTGCTCTACAAAAACTCCCTCGACGACACCGCGCGCACCATCTTCGCTGGGCTCATCCGCGTCGATCCCGGCGCGCACCGCACCGACGCTTACCAGAAAGTCCGCAACCTCCTCCTCAGCGACGAAGCCGAAGCTAACAGCGCCCCCGGCCTCGAGATCGAAGCCGACGACGTCCGCTGCACCCACGGCGCGACCTGCGGCCAGATTGAGCAGGAGGAGCTTTTCTACCTTCTCTCCCGCGGCATCCCGAAAAAGGACGCCCAGCGCCTCATCGTCTTCGGCTTCCTGAATGAAGTCCTCGAACGCCTCGGCCACGAGCCCGTGCAGGAGCGGCTCCGCGAACTGGTGCGCGCGAAATTTGGCACAGACCGCGGGTAGGTTGGGAAAATTCAGCCGACTCGAGTCGCTTGCGGGTGCCGCCGGCTGATAATGCAGTGTTGTGTTGTGTGTGGGTTTGCCCAAACGGGGAAATGACTGCGCTTTTGGTGCCGATTGCGGGCATGCGCCAAAGTGGATGACACGCCTTAGTAGATGTAAGGCTCCGGCAGCTTGAAGGCGTCTTTGATCAGGTTGAAGGCCGGGCCGGTGTCGTCGAGGATGATTTCCACGATGTCGAAGCGGAAGAGGATGTCGGGATGGTCCAGCAGGCGCAGCCAGGCCAGTGCGCCGCGGGCGATGAGTTTTTGTTTGTCGCGGGTCACGGCTTCGCCGGGCGTGCCGTAGCCGAGACCACGGCGGGTTTTGACTTCGACGAAGACGAGCGCGTCGCAGGATTTGTCGCGGCAGACGAGATCGACTTCGCCGCCGTGCGGTGCGCGGAAGTTGCGGTAGAGGATTTTGAAACCCTGCCGCCGCAGGTAGCGCTGGGCGAGGCGCTCGCCCTCGCGGCCCAGCCAATGCGCGGCGTTTTCGCCCGGCTCAGGCGAGCGGGAGAAGCGCCTGCTGAACAGGAGCAAAAGATTTCCGATGGATCGGGCAAGGCCCATGGGCGCGGAGCTTAGCCAGATGCAGCGCGGTGCCATAGCCTTTATGCCGGGCAAACTCGTAGGCGGGATAGCGCGCGCACATTTCGACCATGATGCGGTCGCGCGTGACTTTGGCGATGATGCTGGCCGCGGCGATGCTGAAGCTAAGCCCGTCGCCGCCGACGAGGGCGGTCTGTGGCATGGGGAAGGGGAGCACGGGCAGGCCGTCGATCAAGGCGTGGTCAGGATCGGGCACGAGCGCGGCGACGGCGCGGCGCATGGCTTCGTGGGTGGCTTGGAGAATGTTCAGCCGGTCGATTTCCTCGGGCTCGACGACGGCCAGCGCCCAGTGGATTTCGCCGTGGCTGGTGATCTCCTCGTAGAGCTGCTCGCGCTTTTGCTCAGTGAGTTTCTTCGAGTCGTTCAGCTCGGTGTGGTGAAAGTCCACCGGCAGCACGACGACGGCCGCGACCACGGGGCCGGCGAGCGGGCCGCGCCCAGCCTCGTCAATTCCCCCCACGCGCCGCCAGCCCTGCCGGCGCAGCGCGCGTTCGTGTTTGAGGCTGCATTTCATCGCCGTCGAGGCCGGCGGAAAAGGCTGCGACTCAGGCCTTGGCCGCGACTTTCTCGCGCACGGCCATGGCGCTCTTGCCCTTGCGGTTGCGGAGGTAATTCAGCTTCGCGCGGCGCGCAGTGCCGGCAGTCTCGACTTCCACTTTCGCGATGCGCGGCGAGTGCAGCGGGAACACGCGCTCGACGCCCTCGCCGTAGCTGATGCGCCGCACGGTGAAGGTCGCGCTTAGCAGCGTGCCTTTGCGCCCGATGACGATGCCGGTGAAAATCTGCACGCGCTCTTTCTCGCCTTCCTTGACGATGGTATGCACGCGGACGCTGTCGCCCACGTTGAACGCGGTGACTTCCTTCTTCATTTGTTCCTGATTGATCTTGGCGATGATGGACATGGCGATTGGGCTCCGGTGGTGTTTGTGGCGGTGGAAAGGGGTGGGAGTAATAGCTTGATTCGCAGGTCGCGCAACCAGAATTTCACCGCCTTTATGGACGACCTCATCGACCTGCACAGCGACAGTTTTTTCATGGCCGAAGCCCTGCGTCAGGCGCGTCGGGCGTGGGAGCGCGAGGAGGTGCCGGTGGGGGCCGTGGTGGTGCATCGCGGGCAGATCATCGCCCGTGCTTTCAACCAGGTGGAGACGCTGAAGGACGCGACGGCGCACGCGGAAATGCTGGCGATCACGCAGGCGGAAAGCGTCATCGGCGACTGGCGGCTGAACGAGTGCGAAATCTACGTGACCAAGGAGCCCTGCGCCATGTGCGCCGGTGCGCTGGTGCATGTGCGGATGCAGCGCGTGGTTTTTGGGTGCCCTTCGGCCAAAGACGGCGCGGGCGGCAGCGTGCTGAACCTGCTCCAGCATCCGCAGCTCAACCACCGCTGCGAAATCACCAGCGGCGTGCGCCACGACGAGTGCGCGGCGATGCTGCAAAGCTTTTTCCGCGAGCGCCGGGCGGGCGGCTAGGCCGGGCCGGCCCGCGTCTTCACGCCATGACTTCCGCCACCGGACCGAGGCTGTCCACGAACTGCTCGGCGTTGACTTCCATCTTCTGCAGCATGGTGAGCATGAGATTGCTGAGCCGCGCCTTGTCGTCCTTCGGCTTGCCGCACAGGCTGCGCCATTCGTCGTAGTCGAGTTTGTAACCGTCGGCGGGCTGGTTGTAGTCGATGTGCTGGCCGTGTTTCAGCCCGAGCCCGCGGCCACCGGCGAGTAAGATGGGCAGGTTACTGTTGGAATGACTGTGGCCATAGCTCATGCCGCTGCCGAACAGGACCATCGTGCGGTCGAGCAGCGGCGTGTCGCCATCCATCTCGGCTTTCAGCTTATCGAGGAAATAGGCAAACTGCTGCATGATGAAGGTGTCGCTTTTTGCGAGCCGCCCGAGCACTTCCGCGTCGCCGTTGTGGTGGGAAAGCTGGTGGCGCGACTGGGTGATGCCGATCTCAGGAATCGCGAGCCCATTGCCCTCGCTCCCGCTCATATAGCTCACCACGCGCGTCATGTCAGTGCGCAGGGCGAGCACGATGAGGTCATACATGGTGCGGTAGTATTCGCCCGCCTGCGCCTTCGAGACGTTGCGCTGGAAAGGCGCGGCCTCGACCTTCGGCTTCGGCACGTCGAGCCACGCGTCGAGCCGCTCGGTGCGCTGCTCCACGTCGCGGACGGAGTGCAGGTATTCGTCGAGCTTCGTGCGATCTTCGGAGCCGAGCGCGCGGCCCAGCGAATTCGCCTCATCGAGCACCGCGTCGAGCACGCTGCGGCGCTTGTTCAGCGCGGCCCGCTGCGCGGGAATGCCGCCGGGCACCGCGCCGAAAAGGCGATCAAAGACCACGCGCGGATTGTCCTCCGCCGGCAGCGGCACGCCATCGCGCGAAAAGGCGAGCGTGCTTGAATTGTTCGGCTGCCCCGTGCCCGAACTGATCGAAAGCTCCAGCGAACCGAAGCGCGTGTCCTTTGACGTGACCTCCGCCATGAGCTGATCCACCGAGATCGTGTTGTGATACTGCCGCGCGCTCTGCGCATCGATTTTTGCCCCCGTCAGCCACGTATCTGCGCACACATGCGCCTGCCCCAGCCCGTTCGGATGATGCAGCCCGCTGAACACCGTGAACTCCTCGCGATGCGCCTCCAGCGGTTTCAGCGCCGGCGAAAGATCGTAGTCGCGCCCCGCCTTGGTCACCTGCCACGTCATCCCGTTCACGCCATTCGGGATGTACACGAACACGCTCCGGCGCGGCTTTGCGCCAGCCGCCGCGGCACGCAGCGGCGTCATCGCATCGAGCAGCGGCAGCGCCATGCACGCCCCGAGGCCGCGGAGAAAGTGACGGCGTGAAAGCAGCCAGCGTTGGGAAAGGATGTTGCTCATGAGTTTGTGAACTAAATTCCTTTGGCAGTGATCGCTTAGGCCGAGATTTCCAGCAAGCGCGGACTCCGGCAATTCAGCGCCGGGCCAGTTACCCCGCCGGGGCGTTCCGGCTTGCGCCTGTTCAATGAGGGATTGATCCCCTGATTGGTTGCGGGTACCACTCGCGCATGCACACCACCCGCAGAACCCCGCACCGAGTTTTTCTTTCTCTAGTCACCCTCGCCGGTCTGCTGGCCCACAGCGCCAGTGCCCTCGAAACCTACACCGAGATCCCAGGCTCGGAGTGTGACGGCACCATCACCGTCGGCCCCGAATACACGACCGACAAAGACCTCACCGACCTTGGCAATCCCAAAGGGAAAAGTTTCGAGTTCAAGATGGCGCTGGCGGACAGCAAAATCTTCCGCGGCGACGACAAGACGCTCGAACCGGACAAGAAGAGGGTGAACACGGAGCGAAAGATTTCTGTCTATATCCCGGCGGCTTACAAAGACGGCACCGCGGCACCTTTTCTCATCATCCACGACGGCCCCGGCCCGCTGGGCAGCGTGCGCAATGCGCTCGACAACCTGACGATCGCGAAGGACATCAATCGCCGACTGCCGGCGTTCATCGCCATCGCCGTGGAAAACGGCGGCAACGATGGCAAGAACAGCGAGCGCGGGCTCGAATACGACACCATGTCCGACCGGCTGGCCCGGTTCATCAGTGAGGAGGTGTTCGCCGCGGTGCTGGCCAACGCGGAGATCAAGGCGGCCTATCCGAGGCTCGCTTTCACGCCGAATCCGTGGGGGCATGCGGTGATGGGTTGCAGTTCCGGCGGCGCGGCGGCGTTGAGCATGGGTTGGTTCCGGCCGGACTTGGTCCGTCGCATCATCGCCTACTCCGGCACGTTTGTAGATCAGCAGGACGACGACGCCGCGGAGGAGGCGAAGTATCCGCTCGGCGCGTGGGAATACCACTCCGGCATGAAACTCATCGAGACTACGCCGCCCAAGCCGCTGCGCATCTTCACCCACTGCTCGGAAAATGACCTGCGCTCCAAAGACTCCGAGGACACGCATCACAACTGGGTCATGGCCGGCGAACGCACTGCTGCCGCACTGAAAGCCAGGGGCTATCATCAGCGCTTTGTCTTCAGCAAAGCGACCGGGCACTGTGACGGCAAGGTCTTCAACCAAACGCTGGCCGACACCCTCGTCTGGCTCTGGCGCGGCTACCACTGACCGTAGTGGTTGGCCAGCGGCGGTCAGTTACTCCGTTTGGTCACGGTCACGCTTTGGATGTAATACTTGTTGAACTTGTCGCCGTCGGAGTTGAACGAAAAGTTGAAGCCCCAAAAGTTCACGAATTGGGCGTCGTCAATCTTCCAGGTGACGGTGTGCCACTCCTTGTTGTCCGGCACGGTGTACCAACTGGGGCCGCCCTTTAGGCCGCTGGTGGATTCGTAGCTGAGGTTAAAGCCCGCGTTGTCATTGGCTTCGTTGCGGCGGACGACGGCGGTGATTTCGATGGGTGTGGCCGTGTAGGACAAGAACTCCGGGTCCACGATGAAGACGTTGCCGCCGGGAACACTGCCCGCCCGCGCTGAGCCGCCGTAGGCCACGACGGCTTGGGCGACGCCCGCGCCCGACATGGTGTGCAGCCCGCGCTCGATGTTTCTTTCACCCATCGTGACGGAAACAGACTTAGCGTTCGCGTAATCGCCGCCCCAGGGCAGCGGCCTGGCTTTGTTTTGTTGCGCCTGTGCCACGAGCCTGGCGGGCACGTTGAGTATGAAGATCGGCGCGCTGGTTAGCTCATAGCTATCCGCACTGGTGATGGTGCCGGTCAGCGGGTTCACGATCTGCACCGTTTCGCCAAACTTCACATGATCCGCCGCGCCGCGCGACCATGTGGCGAGCACGGTTCCCTTGGCCCCTTGGAAGACAAAGCCGTAGTCCCAGTCATCCACGAGCACCCAGCCGAGATAGGCCGGATGCTGTCCAAAGTGGCGGATCATTTCCGCCATAGCCTTGTAAGACGGACGTGGGTTGCCATTGCGTTCGAGCAGCCCCATTGGGCCGCTGTCGCCATCCATGCCCTCGAACCATTCGATACACGTTACGCCTTGGGCAATGCCCATGGTGTAGGCTTTGACCAGCGCGTGACCTTGGACATCCGCGCCCTTTTTCGCCTCGCAGCCCAGCTCGGTGAAAATGACCGGCACGTTCACCTTCGCCGGGTTCTGCGCGGCGAGCATCTTTCGCACAGTCGGAACGATGTGCAGGTAAACAGCCTCTGTCCCGGCATTGTCCACGATGCCATTCAGCACTTCGTAAGGATGCAGCACGATGTAATCGAAATGATCCCTGGCCCCGGCCTTGATGACTTGTTCGAGGTAGTTCACATGCGCGGACTTGGCGGCCAAGCCTACGAGGCAGGCAGGATCAGCGGCCTTGGCCGCATCATAGGTGCTAATCACAAGTTTGGCATAGTCCGCCGGGGTCTGATCTTTGCCGATGAAGTTAGGCGGCTCGTTCCAGACCTCCCAGTATTTCACCCTGGTTTTGCAGTGTTTCACCGTCTCCGAAACATAGGTTGACCAACCAGCCAGGTTATTCACCGGCAGCGTGCCCGGCTTGTCCTTGGTGTTCCACTCCGGGCTCGTTTGCAGCAGACCGCCAAATTCAAAATGATGATCGCCGAGATACTTCATCTGGCGGTCCAGTTCAGTCCAATCCCACTTGCCCTGCGCGGGCTCGACCCCGCCCCAGCCCGCCCGGCAGGTGCGCATGACGTGGAGGCCGATGTCCTCCATCTGCGGAATCCATTTCTCCAACTCCTGCGAAGTCTGATTGCACGCCCCGATGCCAAACGGACTTAGCTCCGCCGCGCTGACCCGCATGAGCGCGATGCTAAAAACAAAGCTGGCCAGGAAGTGGAAGCGGAAAAAATGGCGGGGTTGCGGGAGGATGTGGCTCATGATGGATAGGGACTAAGGGTTGCCGGACATTTTTGCAGGAGGAAAATGCGGGCGAAGGGATAACGTCAACGGTATCAGCAGTGCACGGCGATTTCCGGGGCGGGCTCTAGCAAGTGGCGGTGCGGTTTGATAGTGAAGTGGCGCATGCACACCCGGCGCACCTTTCTCCAGACCTCGCTCGCGGCTACATCGGCGCTGCTCGCGGATTCGCTGGGTGTGGAAATGATCGCGGGCGCGGCGGCAGCGGTTGAGTTTCTCGCGCCGGGGGATGCGGACTTTGCGGCGGCGCGGGCGCTTTACAACGGGGGCATCGAGACGCAGCCGAAATGGATCGCGCGGTGTACGTCGGAGGCGGGCGTGCAGCAGGCGGTGCGGCGGGCGATGGAAAAGGCGGGGCCGGTGGCGGTGAAGGGGGGCGGACATTCGTTCGAGGGGCTGTCGCTGAATGACGACGGGCTGGTGGTGAACGTCGCGGCGCTGAATGAGCTGCGCCTCGACGCGAAAACCGGCGTGCTCACCGCGGGCGCGGGCTGCCGGCTGGCGGAGGTGAACGGTTTCCTCATGGCGCGCGGACGGTTTTTGCCCGCGGGCTCGTGTGAAACGGTGGGGCTGGCGGGGCTCACGCTGGGCGGTGGCTACGGGCTGTTCGCGCGGAAGTGGGGGCTGACATGCGACCATCTGCGCGCGGTGCGGATGGTGGCGGGCACGGGCGAGATTCACGATTCGCGCACCGAGCCGGATTTGCTTTGGGCGTGCCGGGGCGGGGGCAATGGAAACTTCGGCGTGGTGACGCAGCTCACTTTGCAGACGCGCATCGCGCCGAAGGGTTTTTCGTCGTGGAAATATCGGGCGTTCAACTTGAACGCGCGGGAGGCGACGGCGCTGCTGGCGGTCTGGTTCGAGGCGACGGCGGCGCTGCCGCGCGAGGCTTTTTCCGCGTGGGTGATGAATGGCCGGCAGGTGACGATCCTGCTCACCACCATCGGCGCACGCGAGCAGCAGGGGCTCGCCGCTTTCCGCGCCAAACTCACGCCGGTCACGGACAAGGCGAGCGATGCGGGGACGGTGCCGCTGGCGAAGGCACTGCCGCGCTACTACGGCGAGCCGGGGCCGCAGCTTTTCAAGAATTGCAGCGCGGGTTTTTACAAGGGATTCGCCGACCTCGAAGCCGCGCTGCCGGCGGTCTTCGCGGAGGTGCTGCACGAGCCGGGGATGATCTTCCAGGTGAACACGCTCGGCGGCGCGATTGCCGACGGGCGGGGCGGGGCCTACGCGCATCGCGACTGCGGTTATCTCGGCGAGCAGCAGGCTTTTTGGGAAGACCCGGCGCATGCGAAATCGCGCATCGCCGCCGCCGGGCGCATCCGCGAACATCTCGCGCAGGCGGGCGTCCGACGGCATTACGTGAACTATCCCGACCTCGCTTTCCACGACTGGCCCACGGCCTACTACGGCGAGGAAAACTACCGCCGTCTCCAAGGGCTCAAGCGCCTTTACGATCCGCAAAATCTCATCCGCCATGCGCAGAGCGTGCGGCTTCCTTCATGAACAAACGCGCGCTCGTCAAAGCCATCATCGCGCGGCTCAGCGACGAACTCGCCCTGAATCTCCAAGCCGCCCGCCTCGCCGCTGCCGGCGCGACGGATGAGCAAAACAAAGCCGAGAACAAGTACGATACGCGCGGCCTGGAACTGTCCTATCTCGCCGCCGGCCAAGGCCGCCAGATCGTGGAGGCGGAAGCGACCATCGCGCTGTTCCGCGCGCTCGCGCTGCGTGATTTTGGCCCGCTCGAGGCCATCGACCTCACCGCCCTCATCTCCCTCGAAAGCCCGGCCAACTCCGACGAGCCGCCGCCGCTCTACTTTCTCGCCCCGCGCGGCGGCGGGACGGAGGTGCGGTACGCACGCCGCACCATCCTCGTCATTACGCCGCAGTCACCGCTCGGGCAGCAACTGCTTGGCCGCCGGAAAGGCGACCGCATTTCCTTCGGTCGCCCCGCCACTGAGCACCACATCGCCGCGGTTTGCTGAGAGATTTTGCAATAAGTCTGACGCGTGGCTGCAGGGAAACCCGTTGGGTTTCCGCGAGCCTCGCCGAGGATCGGGGGAAGCGGGCAGCTTCCCCTTCAGTCGCCGCACTTTTCCCACCGTTTCCAAACCGCCGCGGCTTTACAGGCCTTGATCTTCGGTGGGGAGGAAGACGCGGAACCGGTTTTTGTCGATGGCCTTCATGTAGGCTTCGTGCGGTGAAACGATGCCCTGCTGCATGACGTTCCAGATGGCGTCGTCCATGAACTGCATGCCCTGGCCTTTGCCGCCGACGATGACGTCCTGCAGCTTCTGCGTCGCGCCTTCGCGGATGATCGCGGACGCCGCGCTGTTGACGACGAGGATTTCGTTGATCGCGATACGCCCGCCGCCGACTTCCGCCGTCTTTTTCAAAAGTAACTGCGCCACGACGCCGCGCAGCGAACTGGCGAGCATGGTGCGCACCTGCGACTGCTGGTCGCTGGGGAAAACGTCGATCATACGATCGACGGTTTTGCGCGCGTTGTTCGTGTGCAGTGTGCCGAAGACGAGCAGGCCGGTCTCGGCGGCGGTGAGCGCGAGCTGGATGGTCTCGAGGTCGCGCATTTCGCCGACGAGCACGATGTCCGAGTCCTCGCGCAGCGCGGCTTTCAGACCCTGCGGAAAGCTCGTGGTGTTCTCGGGCACTTCGCGCTGGGTGATGATCGAGCGCTTGTTGTTATGCACGAATTCGATGGGCTCCTCGACGGTCACGATGTGCCGCGTGAAGTTGTCGTTGATGTAGTCGATGAGCGCCGCCAGCGTCGTCGATTTGCCCGAGCCGGTCGGGCCGGTGACGAGCACGAGCCCGCCGCGCAGGTGGCCGAATTCCTTGACCACCGGCGGGATGCCG
>JANXWQ010000054.1 GCA_025351065.1 Chthoniobacter sp.
CACGCCGTTGGTTGCACGAATGGAGCGGTATTTCGATCCGAAAATCAGCAACGCGCAGATTGCGGAAGAAGCGCCTGCATTGATGCGGAGAACGGGGCGATTCGAGCCGGGAATCTCTCGCGCTCATTTGCTGGATCGCGGGATCGAGTCTGGTGAAGTTGTCCGCCTAATCTACCGCCCATTTGATGTGCGCTGGCTTTACTGGCACCCGGAAACCAAGCTGGTCGAAGAACGGCGGGAGGAATTTCGCCGGCATATTTTTCCCGGCAATTTTCACCTCGCCGTCGTGCGCCATAACCGCAAGGGCTACACTGAGCCACTCGTCGCCACAGTCTTCCCCTCTCACCATCTCATCGAGCGCGGCGCAAATTACTTCCCGCTCTACGTTCGACCGGCGGCGTCAACGAGCAGCGTCGTCCGCGAGACGCCAGACATGTTCGCCGAGGGCATCGGCAGCGACGACGGCCTGCCCGTCTCGAACCTCACGCCTTTTGCCCGCGACTATCTCGCCGGACTCGGCGCGCAGCCGGAAGACCTTTTCTTCCACATCATCGCCATCCTCCACGCGCCGACCTACCGCACGGAAAACGCCGGAGCCTTGCGGCAGGATTGGCCGCGCGTGCCGCTGCCCAAAGACGCGGACACGCTGCGCGCCGGGGCCGCGCTCGGGCGGCAGGTCGCCGCGCTGCTCGATCCCGAGACCGACGTGCGCGGCGTGACCAGCGCACCTATTCGCAAGGAACTCCAAGGCCTCGGCGAACTGACCGCGCCAAAGGTTCAGAATCCCGCGAACCCCAAGCACGGTGGCTCCGCCATCGACCTGAACCTCGCCGCCCGCTGGGGTTACGCCGGGCAGGGCGGCGTGGTCATGCCCGGCTCCGGCGACGTGCGCCCCGGCACGCGCGGCGACGGATTTGCGGACGTGCAGCTCAACGCCACCACGCGCTGGAAGGACGTGCCCGCTGCCGTGTGGGCCTGCACGCTCGGCGGTTACCAAGTGCTGAAAAAGTGGCTCAGCTACCGCGAAGCCGCGCTCCTCGGACGCCCGCTCACCGCCGACGAAGCGCTCGACTTTACCAAGCACGTCCGCCGCCTCGCCGCCCTGCTCGCCCTGCACCCGCAGCTCGACGCGCACTACGCGGCGAGCATCGACGGCCGCGGGTGAAACGCCGCCTGCGCGGTGGCGCGGATGGCCGCTACCCGGCCAGGTGCGGCGCGCGGCCTTCGGCAAAGGCGGTGATATTGGCCACGGTCATCTGCTGGAGCCGGGTCACGGCCTCGATGCTGTTGAAGGCGACGTGCGGGGTGCAGACCACGTTGGTCCGCGCGAGCAGGGCGTCGCCGAGCATGAGCTCCTCGAGTTCGCGGATGCGGTCGGCGTCGCGCGCTTCGCTGGCGAGGGCGTCGGAGCGGAGGTGCGCGATGATGTCGGCGGCGATAATCTTCGAGGCCGGCTCGCGCAGCACGCGCTCGTCTTCCAGCACGTCGAGCCCCGCGCCGCCGACGTGCCCGGAGTCGAGCGCCTCGCGCAGCGCCAGCGTGTCGATGAGGGAGCCGCGGGCGGTGTTGATGATGAGGACGCCGGGCCGGCATTGCGCGAAAGTTTCGCGGTTCAGCAGGTGGTAGGTGGCGGGCACGAGCGGGGTGTGCAGCGAGATGATTTGCGCGCGCGCCAGCAGCTCGGGCAGCGGGACGAAAGTGAAGCCGAGCGCCGCGGCGACATGTGCGGGCTGCACGATGTCGCAGGCCAGCACCTCCATTTCAAAAGCCTGCGCCAGCCGCGCCACGCGCTGGCCGATCTGGCCCAGGCCGATGAGGCCGAGCGTTTTCCCCGCCAGCTCGAAGCTGCGCGTGGCCTCGTAGGAAAAACGCCCGCCTTTCGGCGCACGCATGACCTCGCGCAGGCGCCGCGTCAGCGCCAGCAGGAGGGCAAAGGTGTGCTCGGCCACGGCGTGCTCGGCGTGAAACGGCACATGGGCCACGAGCACGCCGTGCGCCTGGCACGCGGTGAGGTCGAGGTGGTCGGTGGCCGTGGAGCGTGTGGCGATGCCGCGCAGCCGCGGGTGCGCGGCGAGGAAGCCGGCGTCGATTTTCGAGTTGATGAAAGGCGCGAGAATCTCCGCGTCGTCGCCCACTTCGGCGAGCGTGGCGACGAAGCGGACATCGTGCGCGGCCAGGGCGGCGGCGTAGAATTCCTGCTCCGCGGGTTCGGTTTCGGTGAGGTAAATGATCACGCGGCAAATATGCCGGTGCGCGGCGCGAAAGGAAACCGCGCGCTTTTCGCGGCATGACAAAACTCTGCCGCGATGCGAAGCAAGGCGCGCATTCATGCACACGCACCACGGCCCCGAACCTCACGAGCACGACCGCCCGCCGCGCCGGCGCTGGCTGCCGCGCATGGCCACGCGGGAGGTCGAGCTGCACGAGCCCGACCACGCGGGCGAGTGGAAAGCGCAGCTCATGGCGAGCGGGCTCTGCGCGATTTTTGGGGTCGCGGGCTGGTGGGCGTCGGGTGCGCCCGCGGGGCTCGCGACCGGGCTGTTTGCCGCGGCGTATCTGGCGGGCGCGCGGTTCACCGTGCAGGAGGTTTGGGAGAAACTGCGGGAGCGCGAGATCGACGTGCATTTCCTCATGGTCGCGGTCGCGGCGGGCGCGGCGGCGATCGGCGAATGGGCCGAGGGCACGGCGCTGCTGTTCCTGTTTTCGCTCTCGGGTGCGCTGGAGCATTACGCGATGGAGCGGACGCAAAAAGAGATCCGCTCGCTTTTCGACTCGGCCCCGAAATCAGCCACGGTGCTGGATTCCGCAGGCGCGGAGCAGGTCGTGCCGGTCGCGGATTTGCAGACCGGGATGCGACTGCGGATCAAGCCGGGCGAGCAGTTTCCCGTGGATGCCGAAATCGCGAAAGGCGAGACGGCGGCGGACGAGTCGAACCTCACCGGCGAGGCCGTGCCGGTGGAGAAACGGGTGGGCGACGGGCTGCTCGCGGGCACGCTGAATCTGTGGGGCGTGGTCGAGGCTGTGGTCACGCGGCCGGCGCAGGAGAGCGCGCTGCAAAAGATCATCCACCTCATCCAGAACGCGCAGCGCAACAAGGCGCCCGCGCAGCGTTTCACCGACAAGTTCGGCACGCGCTACACCTACGCGATTCTCGGGCTGACGCTGGTCATGTTCTTTGTCTGGTGGCTGGGGTTCGGTCATCGCCCATTCGTTTCCGTGCCCGGTGATGTGAGCGCGTTTTACCACGCCATGACGCTGCTCGTCGTGGCCTCGCCGTGCGCGCTGGTGCTGTCGATTCCGTCGGCGATTCTCGCGGCCATCGCGTGGGGCGCGCGGCGCGGCATCTTGTTCCGGGGCGGCGCGGCGGTCGAGCAGCTCGCGGAGGTGAAGATCGTGGCGATGGATAAAACGGGCACACTCACGACGGGCGATTTGCGCGTGGAGAAAGTGGAAAGTTTTCCCGCAGGCCGTGAGCGCGAGGTGGCGGCGCTGGCCTACGCGCTGGACCGGCACTCGAATCATCCGCTCGCCCGCGCGGTCACGCGCTACGGCAAACGCGAGCAGCTTGCCGAGGTCGAGGTTACGGATTTCGAGGCCGTCACCGGCATGGGCAGCAGCGCGCAGCATCGGGGCGAGACGGTGCGGCTCGGGCGGCGCAAGTGGGTCTTGGACGGAAACGCGGACGCGACCATCGCGGCGGTGCCGGAGACGGCGTTTGGCATGTCTGAGGTGTGGGTGGCGAACCGCACGGTCGTCGGCCGCATCCTGCTGCGCGATGACCTGCGGCCGGAGTCGCGCGGGATGATCGAGCAGCTCCACCGGCGCGGGCTGCGCTGCATCGTGCTGACGGGTGACAAGCAGAGCGCCGCGGATTTTCTAAAAAAGGAACTCGGCCTCGACGACGTGCGCGCCGAGTTGAAGCCGGAGCAAAAGCTCGCGGTCCTCGAGGGCTTCGCGAAAGGCGGCGAGCTGGCGGCGATGATCGGCGACGGCGTGAACGACGCGCCCAGCCTCGCCGCCGCGCATGTCGGCGTAGCGATGGGCGCGCGCGGCAGCGATGCGGCGCTGGAGCAGGCGGAGGTCGTGCTGATGCACGACCGGCTGGAAAATTTCGTCTGCGCCTACGAGCTAAGCCGCCGGGCGCGGGCGATCATCCGCCAGAATCTCACGATCTCGCTCGGCGTCATCGTCATCCTCGTCACGCTCGCGCTGTTGCAAAAAATCCCGCTCACCCTCGGCGTGCTCGGGCACGAAGGCAGCACGCTCGTGGTGGTGCTGAACAGTCTGCGGCTGCTGTTTTTTGGCGAGGCTAAGCCGGCCAACTGGAGGGGAGGCTGACAGCTTCCCCTACAATTGCGCCGGCTCAGTCGCGGTCCGCGTTGCGCATCATTTCTTCGAGGAAGGGCTGCGCGTCTTCGAGGGTGATCTGCGTCCAGCCCGTGTAGGTTTTCGCCCGGAGGTCGGCGAGCGTGGCGGCTTCCTCGCGGGCCACGGCGAGGAGCGCGGAGTAGGCGGCGGCCTCCTCGTTGAAGGCGGCAACTGCCTCGTCGCTTTTGAGCGCGGCGCGCCTCGCCTGCATGGCCTGGAACCAAGGGGCCATGCGGTCGTTGAGGCGCTGGATTTTTTTCTCGGCGAGATGCACGCGCGCCTCATGGGTCGTGCTGATTTCCACAAACATCCCGTTTTTCTGATCGCCGCTGAGCTTGGCGAAAAGCGCGGCGTAGGGATCGACCGCCGGGTGTTTTTTATCCCAGACCGATTTCCCGACCGCCGGCAGCACGAGCGCGAGGCCGAGGAGCGAGGTGAGCGCACCCGATTTGCCCAGCTCCCAATAGCGCGCGAGAAACATGATGTCGGCCAGCGGCACGAAGCGGATGCCCCAGCACCACCAAATGCTGATGTCGCGCGCGTGCGCGCTGATGATCCAGCGGCCGATGGCGAAGAGCACGAGGCCCACGAGGGCGATGAGGGCGAGCAGTCCGTTCATAACGAGTAGTTCGGCTTTTCCTCCACCTGCGCGGCGGCGGACAGGCCTTCGCCGAGCTGCCAGTAGAAAAGGTAGGCGATCATGCCGAGGACGAAGACCTGGAGCAGCAGGCAGACGACCGCGACGGCGAAGCCAAGCTGATGCGCGGCGCACACGAAGATGACGCCGGTGAGCAGCGAAAGTCCGGCGACGAGCATGGCGGCGAGGCTCACCTGGTCGGTGGCTTCGCCGCGCAGCGGGCGGAGCTGGTGGAAAAAGTAAAGCGCGAGCAGGATGAAGAGCATTCCTGCGACGCAGGCGAGGCCGGCTTTTTCTTTCACCGAGCCGACCGGCAGGCTGAGGATCAAGTCGTAGAGCCCGTGGACGAGGATCACGGCGGGCAGCGTGGCGAGAAAGACCCAGCCTTTTTTCAGCGGCTGCGCGAGGGCGTCGCAGAAGGCGAGGCCAATGAGGCCGGTCATGGCGGTGTGTATGAAATTGGCGGTGAGGAAACGGCCAAACGCGGCGGCAGGCCCGGCGGCGGCGAAGTAGATGAGATTCTCCGCGGCAGCGAAACCGAGGCCCACGCAGCCGGCGGTGATGATCGTTTCGAGGCGGTTTTTGCGCGCGAGCAGCAGCGGGACGAACGGCAGGAAAAACACGAGCTTTACCAGCTCCTCGCGCACGCCCACGCCGCCGATGAAATAGGCCGCGTCGCCGAACAGGTCGCCGGTCTGTTTCAGCCCCCACATTTCATCCTGCCAAAAGACCGCGCAGAGCGTGGCCCAAGTGCTCGCCATGCCCGCGACGACGGCGAGCAGCGGCACCGCGGTGCGAAAGCAGACGAGGCTCTGCGGCTGCCCGAGCTGGAGCACGATGACGAGCCACACGAGCCCTGCCAGCGCCGCGAGCGCGAGCGGCAGCGGCGTGAAAAAGCCGCGCCAGATCGCCGTGACCGGCCCGGCGAGGTCGCCCCAGCGGTGGCCGGCGACGGCGACTTTGAGCGTCAGCTCGGGCGTCTGCTGCATTTTGAAAGCGGGATCGGCGAGCGCGCGGGTGATGGCGGCG
Source organism: Chthoniobacter sp. (assembly GCA_025351065.1). Classification (GTDB taxonomy): domain Bacteria; phylum Verrucomicrobiota; class Verrucomicrobiia; order Chthoniobacterales; family Chthoniobacteraceae; genus Chthoniobacter. Next base: position 6,035 of record JANXWQ010000054.1, read on the forward strand.
TAGTCGTGGCGGTCGTGGAAAAGCTCGATCAGCTTGGCCCGCGCCGCGCTGGCGCCCGGCGTGAAGCGCAGCTCGCGGTCGTAGTACTGCTGCGCCTTTTCGGTCGCCTTGGCCGCGGCGTGGAGGTCGGCCACGAGTTCGTTCGCATGCGGCAGCGGATGCACCTGATGCGCGAGCCACAGCAGGTCGGCGCTGGGCTGTCCGTCGTAGGTCAGCACGCTCTCGGCGTAGGCCACGGCCACGGCTTTGTCGTCGTCGGAAAGCCCCGAACGCAGGATGCGCTCACCCGCGCCGCTGAACTGCACGTCGGCAAAAACGCGCCGGGTTTGGCCCGCCTGCTGGCGCTGAAAACCGGCCAGCAAATCGAGCACGCGCGCCATGTCGGGCTGCGGCTGGTCGAGTTCGTCAATGAAGGCCTGGCCGGGCCGCGCGTTGCTGAAACCATCCGGCGCGCGCAGCCACCAGCCGACGCCCGCGGCGACGGCCAGAATCACCGCTGCCAGACCCGCGAGCACGTATGGGCTGCGGCTCCAGAAATAGAGCTTGATGCCGAGGCCGTCGATTTCCTGGGCGCGGTTGATCTCGGGGAGCGTGGTCGCTGTTTCCATGTGTTTGGCACCGTGAGCAAGCAGCCCCTTTGCCACCGCCGCCATGAACAGCCTGCGGACCTGCCATGGAAAATATCCTTTTGCCCGGCCCGGCGCGCGTCGCTACGTTCAAGGGTCAATCCAATACAACTGAAAACCACCATGAGTACCGCCACCGCCGAAGCACCCGCCGCCACGAAACTGAGCCAGCTCGACCAGCTCAAAAAATTCACCACCGTCGTCGCCGACACCGGCGATTTCGAGTCCATGCGCGAGTTCAAGCCGCAGGACGCGACCACGAATCCCTCGCTCATC
>JANXWQ010000056.1 GCA_025351065.1 Chthoniobacter sp.
TAAAAATCCGCGCCCATGACGATGCTGTCGCGGATGGTGGTGCCGCTTTTGATGAAGCTGCGGATGCCGATGACGGCACGCTCGATATGGGCGTCCTCGATGATGCAGCCGTCGGAAATGATGGCGTGGCGGATGGTCGCGCCGTTGATTTTGCTGCCGGGCAGAAAACGCGCGTGCGTGTAAATGGGCGTGACGGTGTCAAAAAAATTGAACTCCGGCACGGGCTTGGTGAGCTGGAGATTGGCGTCGAAAAAGGCGCGGATGGTGCCGATGTCCTCCCAGTAGCCCTGGTAGATGTAGGCGTGAACGCGGAACTTTTCCAGCATGTCCGGGATGACGTGTTTGCCGAAGTCCACGAAGTCATTGTCGAGCGCCTGCACGAGCACTTCGCGGTTGAAAATGTAGATGCCCATCGACGCCTGAAACAGCTCCACGCCGGGCTCGCGGCCCAGCTCTTTCAAAAGCGCCGGCGGGATGCGCATGGCGTCGAGCACGGCGGGGTCTTTCGGCTTTTCCTCAAAGCGCACAACCTTCCGCGCCTCGTCGGTGTGCATGAGGCCGAAGTCTTTGGCTGGCTCGCGCGCCACCGGGATGGTGGCGAGGGTCATGTCGGCCTTCGTCTCGATGTGCTGCTTGAGCATCTCGCGGAAGTCCATGCGGTAGAGCTGATCGCCGCTGAGGATGACGTAGTACTCGTAGGGGTACTGCAGGAAATCGCGGAGGTTTTGGCGCACGGCGTCGGCGGTGCCCTGGTACCAGCTCGTGTCCGTGGGCGTCTGCTGCGCGGCGAGGATTTCGACGAATGAGCGCGAGAAATTATCGAACTTGTACGACGAGTTGATGTGCTTGTGCAGCGATGCGGAGTTGAACTGCGTGAGCACGTACACGCGGCGCAGGCCGGAGTTGATGCAGTTGCTCACCGGGATGTCCACGATGCGATACTTGCCAGCGAGCGGCACGGCGGGTTTCGAGCGCTCTTTGGTCAGCGGAAAAAGTCGCGTGCCCGCGCCGCCCCCCATGACGATGGAGAGAGTCTTGTCGGTGATGGCGGGCCAGTTCGAGGGATTCATATTCGGGGTGCCGCGATGCTGCGAAGCCGCGCGCGTGTTGTCACTTCACAATTGCGTGACGCAGCGCGGAAACCGCGACTGTAGGGGGAAGCTGTCAGGTTCCCCTACAGTCGCGGTTTCAGCTCAATCCCCACCTCCGCCGCAGATACCAGTCGCCGCCAAACAGCGCCCCGATCAGCCAGAAAACCCAGACCCGATCCCACGCGCTCGTCAGCTTGCGCACCGGCGTCGCGTCGGTTTTTTCGTTCTTCAATTCCGCCAGCAGCTTCCCGAGTTCCTCCGGTTGCAGCCGCCGCCCGCCGCAGCTTTCGCACAGCTTGCGCAGATAGCCCGCGTCCGTCGCCACCTCGGTCTGCTCCAGGTTTTCGTCGAAGACAATGAACCGCGCGGACTGCGAGGTGCCGTCGGGAAACTTCGCCGTCGCCGTGTCCTTGCCCGGCTTCGCGGGGAGAAATTCCGCGGTGAGTTTCTCCGGCGTGTTCTTGTCGGCAGCGCTTAGCACGGTGCGGCCCACTTCGCCGTCGGCACCCGCGATGACCAGCGGCACGTCGCCCACTTTCACCGCCGGGTCGCGCTTCACCGCGCGGAAATAAATCTTCTCGCCGAGCGGGATGTTGGCCGAACTCGCGCGCAGCGAAAACTGCTGTGTCGGTCCTTCTGCGCCATGCTCTTCGAGTCATCCACCGCCACCACCGTCACCCGATCCGTCACCACCGGCGGGATTTCCTCCAGCCGCGACGGCTGCAACAGCAACGCCAGCACCAGCCCCGCGCCGAGCAGCCGGAAAACGAGCAGCGCCCCATTTTGCACCCGGCTCAAACGCGAGCCCGCGCGCGAGTAAATCGCCACCGTCGCCGCCGCGGGCACGAGCCCGAGAATGACCACCGCGCCGATGGGGAGACTCGGATCGAGGACGAAGCTCGTCTGGGCGGCGAGGGAAAGGTTCATGCCGGTGTGCGGATGCCGCGCATCCTTGCCGAAGCGCGCCGCAAATCGCGAAGCGATTTCTTCCGGGACGCGTGTGCTCCCCGGTGCTGGCGCGCTACGCTTCCACGCTCTGCGCGGACAGCCGCTCCCATTCCGCCGTCAGCCGCTCCAGCGATTCCGTGACCGACATCAACTCGCGGTTCAGATTCATCACCGCGCCGCCCGCGTCATAGGTCGCGGGATTCTCCAGCTCGGCGGTGATTTCCTTTTGCCGGCCTTCCAGCGTCACGATTTGCATCTCCAGCGACGCCACCCGCGCGTCGTGTTCCTTTTTTACGCGACTCCGTGCTTGCCGCTCGTCGGCTTCGGCGCGTTTCTGTTCCTTCGATTTGCGCGGCGTCGGGGCGTTGCCGGAAGCATTGGTGGAAGGCGCTGGCGCGCTGGCCGGCTGGGCGTTGGAAAGCTTCTCCCCAGCGGTGAGCGCGGCGCGTTCGGAGGTCGCGCGGCTCTTGTCCAGATAGTACTGATAGTCGCCTGCGTACGGCGTGAGCTTGCCGGCGATGATGTGCAGGACGGTGCGGGCCA
>JANXWQ010000088.1 GCA_025351065.1 Chthoniobacter sp.
GGGGTGAAGCAGCAGATCGAGAGCGATGTCGTGGAGCGCAGCGTGGACGGCAAGACGGCGAGCGAAACTTTTCGCGCCCTCCGCAAGCGGGTGAGCGCGATGGTCGAGCAGCAGTACCGCTGCTGGCGCGAGGAGCTGCTGCCGGCGCTCGCGGCCAATGAAATCCACCTGCTCGATTACGCGCATCTCGACGCCGCCGACCGCGCGTGGGTCGAGCATTACTACCGCGCCAATGTGCGGCCCGTGCTGACGCCGCTCGGCATTGATCCGTCGCACCCTTTTCCACAGCTCCTGAACAAGTCGCTGAACATCGTCGTGCAGCTCGAGATCGAGCGGAATGGCGAGACCCAGCGCCGCCTCGCCGTGGTGCAGGTGCCGCGCGTTTTGCCGCGGCTCGTGCGGCTGCCGCGCGAGGACGACCGGCGCGATTTCATCTACCTCGGCTACCTCATCGGCCACTATCTCGCGGACCTTTTTCCGGGGACAAAAATCCTCGGCTTCTGGCATTTTCGCGTCACGCGCAACAGCGAGCTGTACCTCGACGAAACGGACGTGGGCAACCTGCTCAAGGCGGTGGAAATCGAGCTGCACAACCGGCGCAAAGGCGCGGCGGTGCGCCTCGAAGTGGAGGACGCCTGCCCGGCCAAGATTTACCACTTTCTCCTCGAAACCCTCGAACTCGAAGCCGACGACCTCTACCTCATCGACGGCCCGCTGAACCCCGTGCGGCTCATGGCGATTTACGAAGGCGACCACTCGCCGGAGCTGCGCGACAAACCGTTCAGCGCGCCCGCGCCGCCCGCCTTCCGCGGCGAAGGCGATCTTTTCGCCGTCATCCGCCAGCGCGATGTGCTCGTGCATCACCCGTACGAAAGTTTCAGCGCCAGCGTGGTCGATTTCCTCGAGCAAGCCGCGGCCGATCCCAACGTCCTCGCGATCAAGCAAACGCTCTACCGCACCGGCGGCGACCCGCGCATCGTCGGCGCGCTCATGGACGCGGTGCGCAACGGCAAGCAGGTCACCGCCGTCACCGAGCTAAAGGCGCGCTTTGACGAGGCGAATAACATCGCGTGGGCGCGGCGGCTGGAGGAGGCCGGCGTGCATGTCGTGTATGGCATCGTGAACTACAAAGTGCACAGCAAAGTCGCGCTCGTGGTGCGCCGCGACGACGACGGCCTGCGCCGCTACGTCCACCTCGGCACCGGCAACTACAACCCGAGCACCGCGCGCCTTTACACCGACCTCTCGCTCTTCACCGCGCAGCCCGACTTCGGCGAGGACGCCACAAATTTTTTCAACCTGCTCACCGGCATCAGCCATTTTCAGGGGGCGAAAAAACTCATCATCTCGCCCTTCACCACGCACGAGACGATGCTGGGGCTCATCCGCCACGAGACCGCGAACGCGAAGGCGCAGAAGCCCGCGCGCATCATCGCGAAGATGAACTCGCTCGTGGACGACGACCTGATCAAGGCGCTCTACGCGGCCTCGCAGGCCGGGGTGAAAATCGACCTCATCATCCGCGGCATCTGCTGCCTGCGGCCGGGCGTCGAGGGAGTGAGCGAAAATATTTCCGTGCGCTCGATTGTCGGGCGCTTCCTCGAGCACGCGCGCATTTTCTATTTTGAAAACGACGGCAAGCCCAAGGTCTATGTCGGCAGCGCGGACTGGATGCCGCGGAATTTTTTCCGTCGCATCGAGGTCATCTTTCCCATCGAGGACGCGGCGCTGCGCGACCGCATCATCACGCAAATCCTCGCCGTCCAGCTCGCCGACAACTGCAAGGCCAGCCTCCTCGGCAACGACGGCGCCTACACGCGGCCCGTGCGGAAAAAGGACACGGATTTGCGGCACAGCCAGGTCGAGTTCATGGCGCTCGCGCTCGGCGAAAACAAAGCGCGCCGCGTCCACCGCCCGGTGAAGCGCGGCTTCCCGAAAATCCAACCCGCGCGCGGCCCGCGCACGTAGCCGCGTGGACGGAAAATCCCGCGCCACTGCTTGCTAACGAAACCGCCCGCTGGCAGGTCATATCCCCACATCCAACGCCCATGCGCCTCACCTGCCTCCTCCTCGCCGCTCTCACCCTCACCGCCCGCGCCGACAATTGGCCGCAGTGGCGCGGCCCGCTTTTCAACGGCTCCTCGTCCGAAAAAAACCTCCCCGAAACCTGGACGAAAGAAACCGTGCAATGGACCGCCCCGCTCCCCGGCCCGAGCGGCGCCACGCCCGCCGTCTGGGGCGACCACATTTTCATCTCCTCACCAGACGCGCAAAAAAACCTCCTGCTCCTCGCGCTCGACCGCCGGGACGGCAAGGTGCGCTGGCAAAAGCAAATCGCCACCGGCGACCTCACTGTGGGCCGCGGCAACATGGCCTCGCCCTCGCCCGTCACCGATGGAAAAAGCGTCTTCGTCCTCTACGGCACCGGCGACCTCGCGGCGCTCGATTTCGACGGCAACATCCAATGGCAGCGCAACCTCGGCGCGGACTACGGGCGCTTCGCCATCATGTGGCTCTACGGCTCCAGCCCGCTGCTTTTCGACGGCAAACTTTACGTCCAGGTGCTCCAGCGCAATCCCGTGCCGAACAATTACCCCGCGCTCGCCGGTGGCGATCCCGCGCGCGAGAGCTACCTACTCGCGCTCGACCCCGCGACCGGCAAAACGCTGTGGAAAACCGCGCGCCCGAGCGACGCGAAAATGGAATCCTCCGAGAGCTACGCCACGCCCACGCCCGCCATCGGCGCGGATGGCAAAGCGCAACTCCTCCTCGTCGGCGGCAACTGCCTCACCGGTCACGACCCCGCCACTGGCGCGGAACTTTGGCGCGGCTACGGCCTGAATCCGAAGGACGGCGAATGGATGCGCATCGTCGCCTCGCCGGTCAGCGCCGCCGGCCTCGCCATCGCCTGCGGGCCGAAAAAAGAACCGATGCTCGCCTTTCGCACCGACGGCAAAGGCGACGTGACCACCACCGGCCTCGCGTGGAAAAACGAGGAGCGCAAAACGCCCGACGTCTGCACCCCGGCCTTCGACGGCCAGCACCTCTACGTCGTCGATGGCGACGGCCACACCCTCACCGCTTACGATCCGAAAACCGGCGAGAAAAAATGGACCGGCGAGCTGTCCGACCGCACCGTCATCCGCAGCAGCCCGACCGTGGCCGACGGCAAAATCTACATCGTGAACGAAAAGGGCACCGTCATGGTCTGCGCCGCGGGCGATGAATTCAAACTCCTCGCGACCATCCCGATGGGCGACCCCGAAGGCACCCGCGCCAGCGTCGTCGTAAGCAGCGGCCAGCTTTTCCTGCGGACGACGCAGGCGCTGTACTGCGTCGGTGCGGGGAAATAGGAAACCCGGCGTGGGATGAAAAATAAAGTGTTGGGGATGAGTAGGTACATCGACGATGGCCTCGTCATCTACCTTCGGCACCAAGACGACTTCGGCTAGCAATCTTCAAGCTTCGTTTCCGTGCCCGCCGCTATTGCTCGCCATCGCCGACGACTACGCGGGTCGCGCGGTTGCCTTGGAAGTACACCGTCGTCCGTTCCTGACCGGTCGTCGCCGAGCCGGCGTCCGGCAGGCCGCGGGGTGTTTCGTCGCGGCGTCCGGTGCCGGCTTCATCCGCGGGTTGCGCGAGGCCGGGGCCGAAGCCGAGCACCTTCGTCCGCAGCCAGACCCACACATCCTCGCCGCCGATTTTCGTGAACTGATCTGGGTCGCGGCCCATCACCAGCCTCACCTGTTCGCGGGTCAGCCCGGCTACGGCATCGCCATTCTTGAGCCGGCCTGCGGCCATGACTTTGCGCTGCTCGGCGGAAAGCTCGGGGTGCTGCTGCACGTACGACTGTCCGGGATTCGCGCAGCCTGCGAGCAGCGCGAGCGGGAGGAGAAAAAACGGGCGTTTCATCCGTCGGCTAAACTGCGCCGACAGCCTCGGGAGCGCGCATTTTTTCCAGCCACTCGCGATGCAGCTTCGGCGAAATTTCGCTCGGCTTGATCTCGCTGCGGCCGCCCCAAAAAACATTCGTGTAGCTCACTGGCATGCCGGTGGCGGCGAGGTGCGTGTCGATGGCCGCCTTGTGCGCGAAGACGCGGTCCTTTTCCGTGCCGTGGCAGACGGCCATGATGTTGACGTGGTTGAACTCCGGCCCGCCCTCCCGCCAGTAGCAGTGCGTGAGGATCGGGTGCCGGCCCACTTCGCCGCCCGCCTCCACCTCGCGGCCTGCCGGGACGCGCCAGTGGAAAAGCGCGTTGAACCGCGTGACGCGCACGCCGGTCTGACTCGGTTTGACGTGTTCGAGAAAAGTGGAAAAGCGCCCGATGACCTGGCGCGCGTTGAGGTCTTCGGCGACGCGGCAAAACGTTTCGAGATCGACGCCCGCCTCGGCGGCGCGCGCGGCCCACAGGCCGGGGCGGATTTCGTCGAGCGTCAGCTCGCGCTTGAGCGCGAGGAGGACTTCCCATTCGAGATCGTTGAGCTGGACGACGCCGACTTTGATCATCTTCGCGAGTTCGTCCGACTTGTCGCCGGGCTCGATGGTTTTCCGCCGCACATGCCCGACACCGAGGGCGAAGATTCCTTTGGCCGGCATGAGTTTGAAATGCGTCGCGCCGGTATGCCGCATGAGCACTTCGCAATGCCCGGCCATCGACTGGCCGACGGGCACTTTCAAAGTCGTCCACAGCCGGTACTCGCTGCCCGTCGTCGCCGTGTCCGTCGAGCGCACGACGACGTGGCCGCTGAACGGATCCTTTTGAAACATGAAATCGAAAGCGCTGTTCAGCTTCTCCTCGCTCACCTTCCACGCGACGAGTGCGCCCTCGGCGAGATTGCTCGCCACGAGCGTCTGCCGCACCCGGCGAATGGTGCCCGCGGCGAGCATCGCGCGGATGCGCTCCAGCACGGTCTCCAGCGGCACCCCACTGCGCGCGGCGATCTCGCCAAACGGCTCGCGGACGAAGCCCTGAATCTTGTCCTCGGAAACGGCGAGGATTTGCGTGTTGAGCGGGTCGGTGTGTTCGATGGACATGGGAAAAGCGTCCGGCATTAAAGCGGGAATACCGCCCCGCGCCACCCACGAATTGGGGCGTCGGGAGCCGTTGCTCCCGGAAAGAGTTTGGCAAAGCGAAAGCGTGCGGCATGTTCGCGGCCAAAACGAGCGCATGAATCTCGCCGCGATCGAAAGTCATCTTCGTGGAAAAACTGGCGGGCCGACCGCGCCATGACGTCGCTCGCCGAGGAACGCGCCGAGCAGCAGCGCTGGAAATTGCGCCCTCAATTCGCGGGCCTGGATGTTTTCGATCGCCTGGTGGAGAACGAATTCCTGCCCCCGGAGCAAGGCGACGACCAGGAAGCCCGCGCGCTGCGGGCCGTCGTGCAGTATGCCGTCGCGCAGGTGCCGTACTACCGCGGGCTCTTTGCGCGTCTCGGCCTGAGCGCGCACGATATTCGCGACCGGCGCGACCTTTCACGGCTGCCGCTTTTGACCCGGCAACAACTCCGCGAGGAGTTCGAGCATCTGAAGGCTGAAGGGTTTCCGTCCGACTCGGTATTCGGCATCACCCGGTCATCCGGCTCGACCGGGCATCCCACGCGGGTCGTCTGTTCGGTCGCGAGCAATCGCATGTTCAGCTACCTGACCCAGCGGCACGCCCGCTGGTACCGGCGCGAGCCCGGCCGCACCCTCGGCGGTCTCCGGCTCGCGGAAAATCTTCCGCAGGTTCAGCCGGGCCGCTTTCTCGCCGCCGGCGAGACGCTGCGGAGAGCGGCGTGGCCTTACGTCGGCACTTTTTTTGAAACCGGCCCCAGCCTGTATTTCGACATCACCAATCCGGTCGAGGCGCAACTCGAATGGCTGCGGCGCGAACGTCCCGACTATCTGCTCACCCGTTCGCACTCCCTGGTGCATCTCGCTCTCGCTGCCGAAGGTGACCGTCCGAGTGAGAGTCTGCGGGCGATGACGGCGATCTCGGAGTTACTGACACCGTCCACGCGCCGCTACCTCGAAGCGGCTTTTGGTGCGCCGGTGCAGCAGGGTTACGGCCTGAACGAAATTGGCCTTGTTGCCGGGCGTTGCCAGGAGGGCCGCTACCATGTGCATCGCGAGCACTGCATCGTCGAGATCGTGGACGAAGCGGGTCGGCCCGTGCCGGCGGGCCAGTCGGGACGCCTCCTGGTCACCGGGCTGCAAAACGCCGCCATGCCCCTTCTGCGCTACGACAGCGACGACCTCGTGACGGCGGCGGACGGGCCGTGTCCGTGTGGCCGGACGCTGCCGTCTTTCGGTGAAATCCACGGACGGTTCAGCCGCCTCGCGGTGCTGCCGCCGGGCACGCTGGATCGCGTGGAGGCGTTGCGCACGACGTTGCAGCAGATGCCGGCGGCGCTGGTGCGCCGTCTCCGTCGCTATCAGATTCATCAGCTCAGGGACGAGAGCTTCGAGCTTCGGCTGGTCGCGGCGGCGGCCATGCCGCCGGCATTCCGAGAGCGCATCGAGAGTGCGTGGCGGGCGACGGCAGGCCCGCCATTGGTGGTTCGCGAGGTGGCCGAAATCGCGCTCTACACGCACATCGACAAATTTGACGACTTCGTTTCGGAGTTTGCCGCCCAGAGCCGCCCGCAGGCACCGCCCTGATTTACGGCGCCGCGAATTCTGCCTTCACCCACGCCAGCGCCTCGTCGCGAGTGGTGAGCGTCTTTTCGAGCTGACGGCTTTCGACGGCTTCGAGGATTTCGGAAAAGCGCGGGCTGGGTTTCAGGCCGAGCGCGATGAGGTCGCGGCCGGTGATGAGCGGCGGCGGGATGAGCGGCTCGCTGGCGAATTCGGCGCGCTTGGCGTTGAGAAATTCGTAGTTGTCGAGCAGGCCGTGGCTGCTGGTGCAATCGACGCGGTGCAGCTCCAGCTCGTCGTCCATGTGCGGGCGGGCGAGGAAGCGTTTGACCTTGGCCACGCGCATCTGCTGCACGTCTTTGAAGACCATGTGG
>JANXWQ010000116.1 GCA_025351065.1 Chthoniobacter sp.
GAAAGGCGACCCAGTCGTCCACGTCGGACGCCTGCGCCGAGCCGTCCAGGTTGTGCCGCTCGGTGAGGTACTGGCGCATCTGCGAAACGACGCGACCAATCGGGCCAAGGAGATAATGGCCGTAGTCAATCCGGTGCGAAAGCATGTCGCCGAGTTCGCCGGAACCGGCGAGCGCCTTGATCTGCCGCCAGCCGACGGCGCGGTCGCCCCAGTCCTGCAAACGGTTGACGCGGAAGTGGTACGGCATGCCGACGGCGCCCTGCTCCACGAGGTGCTTCATATAGCGCATCGCCGGGACGAAGCGGTAGGTGAACGCCGTCATGTGCCGCACGCCCGCCGCGTCCGCCGCGTCGGCCATTTTCTGCGCGTCGGCGAAGGTCATGGCGATCGGCTTTTCGCAAAGCACATGCTTTCCCGCGGCGATGGCCGCGAGCGCGATGGGTGCGTGCGCGACATTCGGCGTGGCGATGATGACCGCCTGCACGTCGTCGCGTTTCACAAGTTCCGCGTAGTCCGTGGAAGTGACCGCGATGCCCGTCTCGCGGCTCGCGCGTTCGAGCGTGGCCGCATTCGTGTCGCACAGCGCGACCACGCGGGTGTCCGCGCAGAGCGCGAGGCCGGGGAGATGGTTTTGCAGCGTGATGCCGCCGCAGCCGATGATGGCGATGCCGAGGTTTTGCATGGGAGCGCAAGGAGACGATGATTGCGCCCAGGCCGCAAGCGCGGCGTGCATTTTAGGAAGATGGCGCGCTGAAATCGCGGATTGGCCGCGCTGCGCGGGTGTGTTTTTGTCCAGCGCATGAACGCACGCCCTTTCCTCCCCGCCCTCCTGCTCGCCGCCGCGCTCGGCTTTTCACCCGCCGCCCGCACCGATGAGGCCGATGGCTTCCGCCCGCTCTTCGACGGCAAGACGCTCGCGGGCTGGGTGAATGTGAATTGCGCGCCGGATACTTGGTCGGTCGTGGAGGGGATGATCCACTGCAACGGCCAGCCGACCGGCGCGCTGCGCACGGAGCGGCAGTATGAAAACTTCGTGCTCGAACTCGAATGGCGGCACCTCACGTCGGGCGGCAATGCGGGCGTCTTCATCTGGGCCAGCCCGGAGGCGGCGCCGGGCGTGCCGTTCCTGCGCGCCATCGAGGTGCAGGTGCTCGATCACGGCTACGGCAACACGGAGGATTACACCACGCACGGCGACGTCTTCGCCATCCACGGCGCGTCGATGAAGCCGTTCCCGCCGAGCAAGGGCATGCGCAGTTTCCCGACCGAGAAGCGCAGCAAACCATCGCCCGAATGGAACCACTACCGCATCACCTGCCAGGACGGCACCATCCGCCTCGCGGTCAATGGCAAGGAAGTGAGCGGCGGCGAGCAGTGCGTGTGGCGCAAAGGCTACCTCGGCCTCGAAAGCGAGGGCGCCCCGGTGGATTGGCGCAACCTGCGGATCAAGGAAATGCCGTCCACGGGAGCCACCGCGGAGCAGAGCGCGCCGGTGGCGGAGGCGAAGTAGGCGCGAGTTCGTCTTTCACGCCGCGCGCAAATGGCGCGCAACGGGACCGAAACGCTTACCCCTTCCTCTTGGCACGAGACAAACGGCCCGTCTGCTTTTGGCTCTCGCCATCGCGGTCTCGGGGGCTTTGGCACCGGCCGCCGACTTTCAATTTCCAGGCCATCGACTGACCGTGCCGGACGGTTTCGAGGTCGTGCTCGTCGCGGGGCCGCCGCTGGATCCTACGGCTTCGATGGGCGGTAGAAAAAGGGACGGCGAAACATCCCAGCGAAATGGTGCGGGCACACGCCACGCAGCGTGATCGTGTTGCGGCCGGGCTTGAGGGTGCCGGAGAGGTCCACGTCCCACTCGAATTTGTAATCCGCCAGCCACCACGGCTCCTTGAAAGCGCGATGCGCCACGAGCGCGCCATTCATGTAGAGCCAGCATTCATTGAAGAGGCCGGGGAAGATCAGGCTGACTTTCCCAGCGGTCTGCGCGGCGTCCAAATCCATCGCGGTCTGATACCAATAATGCCCGGTAAAGCTCTGCCCATCGGCGTGTCGCACGCCCTGGCCCTGCGCGTAAATGTCGGTGCAGAGCATCTCCCACGCGTCGGGATAATCCTTCCGCTTCTCGGCCGTGAAGGCGCCGCCTTTTTCTATCCAAGTCGCGAGATCGGGCTCGGTATAAGCCCATCCGCGCGGCAGGCCGGTGTCGTGCGGATCGCGGCGAAACGCCCACTCGACCGGCGTCTTCGCGAGCAGCGTGCCGTGCGTGCCGTCGGTGAGCGCGAGCAGATCGCGGTATTGCTGCACCTCGCCCGGCCACCACGCCGCGCCATTCTCGCCGATGTTTTTGTAAGTGGTGAAAGCGGGGTTCAGCTTGGTCAATTCCTCGCGCGCCGCGAGCCCGCGCTCACCCTGCGCGACGGCAGTCTTGAAATCGAGATCGCTCACCGCGCGTTGCATCGCCATGTAGCTCTCGATCACGGCAAAGCTCAGTTCGGTGAACCGCAACCGGTCGAGATAGGGCTGTTCGCCAGCACCCGGTTTCGCGCTCACGCGCAACGGCTCCATCGCCTTCTGCGCCTTTGCCAGACTTGCTTTCAAGGCGGCTACCAGCTCCGGGGTGTAGATGACCGGCGCGACGAAATACTCGTGTTCGGTGGAAAGCGTCTGCTCCCACGCGGCGTAGATCGCGCCCCAGTATTCGCTCATCGGGGCCGCCGCAGGGCCGTAGAATCTCGGATAAAACTCGGCGAGTTGTGCGGCGATGTCGGCGTCCGGATTCCACATCAATTGACCGCGGAAAAAGAGATTCAAGAACGTGGTCGCCGCCGCGCCACGGCTCTCGGTGCCGATGCCAAGGATGCCCGCTTTTCGATAGTGTTTCACGTCCTCGGCGAAGGCCATGTGCGACGGATTCGGCAGGTCGCGCCAGACGAGCTGGCCCTGGTCGTAGTCGTAGATGACGAGTCGCCCCTCCGCGATCTTCGCCCAGCGGTAAAGCATGTCGCGATACTCTTGGCGCGGCGGCGAGCGCGGGTCGTCCATGCCGTGGTTCGGGTCAATGTCGATCGGCGCGAGCCACATCACGAGGTTCGGCTCGATTGTGAGCACGCGCTGCGGCGGGAGCGTGACGTTCGCGTAGGCCATGCCGCCGAGCAGCGTTTTGCTCGCGGGATATTTCGTGCGAAGCGTGCGCGCCACGCTGTTGTAGAGCGTCATCATCGCGTCGGTGTTCGAGGGCTGGAGCGTGTATTTGTCGTAAATGCCGGCCTGTAATTCCTTGTCCCGCGCCGACTCGCTCACGTAGTTGCCATCCTCGATCGCGAGGGAAATTCCATCGACGCCCTTGGCGTATTCCGGCTCGATGCGCGCGGCCACTTCCAGCGCCGTGGCCTCCTCGGAGAGCGGCACGTTGAACATCGTCTTGCCCGGCGGAATGAGCGTCTTCGTGTATTGCCCCAGCGCGTGCCCCATCCCCGCGAGCCGCGAGCTGCTCATGAAATTACGCCGCTGAAATTCCTCCGCGCCCTTGCCGTCCGCGTTCCAGCTCAGCCAGTAGTGGCGGACCTCGAAAGGCGGCGCATAAGCGAAGTCGAGCGCGCCCACCTTGAGCGTCGGCTGTGCCGGGATGCACTCGCCGAAGTCACCCGGCAGATACCAGCGGCAGCCCCACTGCTGGAGCAGCCACGACACGGCGAAGTAATGCGACTCGTCATTCGTCCCGGCGAGAAAGACGCGGTTCTTCACCCGCCGCACCGCGACCGCATCAGCCCGCACCGTCGGGTTCTTCTTCGCGACGGCCGCCAGCGCATTTTTCAGCGAAGGCTCGACCTCGACCGCCGCCTGCCCGAGGACGATCAGCGATCCGGCAGCCTTGAGCGCTGAGGCGATGGTGTCCGGCTGATCGGCAACCGCGATCTTCGCCCCGCTCATGCGCTCGATGTATTTCTGTAAATCACCGGCTGCCTGTTTCTCCCAGCGCCCCGCGCCGGCGGCGACGATCAGCGTCGTCCCGCTCGCGCCACCCTGCGCGATGACGAGCTCGTCGGCGCCTGGCGTGCCCACGGTCTGGGCGCGCCCGGCAGGCGTCAGGATGAGGAGCGCCTGTGCGGCGATGAGGAGAGCGGTTTTCATAAAAAGGATTACGGCGCGTGCCGCTGCTGCACCTCGACGTTGATCGCCTCGTAGGCCGCGACTTGCATCACGCCGCTCGGGGGGAGGATCGGGATGGGGTAGCCGGGGATCAAAACACAGGCGTCGCCGAACGCGAAGCCCGGATCGACGCGCGGCTCGTAGCCGGCGGGGATGGCGAACTCGGCGCGCGGGTTCTCGGCGGCGATGAGCATCACGCGCTGCTGCTTGCGCTGGAAAAGCGCGTGCAGATCGCGGTGCAGGCCGACGTAGCCGAGGCGCAGGACGAGCGCGCCGTCGGGCGTTTTTTCGTAGCTCGTCATCTGCGAGGCGAGACCGTCGCTCACTTCGTCATTCACCGCCCAAAGCGCGTCGTCAAAACGGCCGATGAAATTCATGCCCATGTGGCCCATCGACGCGACGACGGTCTTTTTGCCGGCGCGCAACTCGGCATCGATGGTGGCCGCCATCTTTTGCAGCTTGGAAAGTTCGGCAATGTGGAGGCGTGCGAGCATGTAGCGAATGCGCTCAAGGTAGCGGCGGCCGAGGTCGCCTGGCGCGACGGGCGGCACAATAAGATCGTCGTGAAACTGTCCGCGGTTTGCGTAGCCGCCGTTCCACGCCGCGCCGTCGATCGTCATTCCGCTCTTCAGCATGACCGGCATCTTCGCGCGGCGCGTGAGCGCGGCGACGAATTCGCCGGTGAAGAGCCAGCCGTTCACCGCGTTGGTAAAATGATTCGTCTTCCCCGCGCGCCGTCCGCCGCCGAGTTCGACGGCGCGGTCATCCTCGCCCGCGCCGGAGTCGATCCATGCATCGCAGGCGGCGACATATTCCGCGAGCAGCGGCGACTTCCGCGCGCCGAATCCGATGACGAACAAACCTTTCGCCTTCTCGTCTTGCAGCCGCTTCAAATCGCCGGCTTTCGGCGCGTCGTCCCATGCGAAAATGATTGCGTCGTTCGTCTTCTCCTCCGCCGTCCGTTCCGTTTTCCACGCGCGTTCGAAGCCGATGTGCATCAGCCCGCCGCTGCGTCCGATCAGCTCCTGCTCGAGCGTCGAGCCGATCCACGGAAAGCCGATCATGCCGCCGCGCAGATGCCGCTCCGCCAGGCGTTCCGCGAGCGCCGTGATTTCCGGCAGCCGCACCTCGGCTTCGGTGAGTTTGGTCGCGAGCGCGTCGAGATATTTGGCGGCGGAGGTGGGCGCGGGCGCGGGGATTTTGAAGCCGTCGATTTTCAGCAGCGTGTAGGGATAGAGAATCGTGGCGTAGAGCGTCCCATCGCGCGCCGCGAGCAGCGCCATGTGCGCGTGCAGCGGAGTGAGCGTGCCGTCGGGGAGCTTGTGAAAACCATGCGTCCACGGCTTCGGCTTGCCGTCCGGGCCAGGCGACCAATCGAAGAAATCCGGGTTGCTCACTTTCAGCACGCCGAGGTCTTCGGGCCGATTCGACGCTGGATCGTAGCGGACGAGGTGATGCAGTTGACCGGTGCCGAAGCCGGTGGTGTTGTCCACTTTCACCAGCGCATAAATCCTGCCGTCGGGATGGATCGTGAGCGCGCTGCGGCAATCGGGATTCTTCCCATCGAGCATCGGCCCGCGTGATTCGGCTGCGACTTGATCGCCGGGCGATTGCAGGTCGATGCGGAGCAGCGTCGGATCGTTCATCAGGATGAGCCACGCGTGCCGTCCGTCCGGGTCGAGCTGCCAGATCGGGATCGAGTTGTTGCCCGCTCGCGCCCACGTTTTCCCATCGAGCGAAATGGGCCGCGTCGTCACGCGCTCCGTTGCCGGATCGAACTGCGCCAGCGCGAAATCCTTCGTGAGCGCGCTCGCCACGCCGCGCGCATCCACGAGCGTCGCCGCGTAAGGCGTGAGCATCGGCCCGAGCT
>JANXWQ010000117.1 GCA_025351065.1 Chthoniobacter sp.
TCCAACCCGACCGCCGGCCGCCAGCCGAGTGTCTCCTCCTCGCCGGGTCGGATGACGCGTTTGGCCTTCTCGCCATCCGGCGGCGGAGTGAGCGGCGCGAGACCTTCCGCACCGACCTCGAAAATCTCCATCGGCTCATCGCGGCCCGCGAGCCGGTACGGACCGTGCGCGAGCCAGCACAGCGGCGGCAGCACCTTGCCATCCACCGCCGGATGCTCGCGGAGAAAGTGCCGCGCTTCATCGAACGGAAAACGCGACAGCAAAATCTGCCCGCCCACCGCGAGGCTCATCACGCGAGCCGCGAGGTCCGCGGCCGGCGCGACGATGCCGCTGCCGCCCTCGGTTTCCAGCGCCGCGATTTCGCCCGCGTGAATGCCGACGCGCGCCGTGAGCGAAATGTCCGTCCACGGCCCCGTCCGCATCGCGTCCTGGAAAAGCAGCGCAAACTTCACCACCTCCGCCACGCTCTCGCCCTCGGCGAAATAGCCATCGCCCATGTTTTGCAAAATGCGGATGCCCCGGCACTCCCGCGCGAGCCGCTCGAAGTGGCCATTGTGCGTGCGCAACGCCGCAGTGAAGGCCGGCACGCCATGCCGCGTTTTCAAGTCCGTCGAGCCGACGAGGTCGGTGAAAAACAGGACGGCAAAGCGGGTTTCCGGGCCGGGCATGCCAGCGGGTGTAGCAGAAGGCGGACAGGGCCGGAATAGAATTTGAGGGCAGGCTGCGTCGAGCTTTGCTCTCGACTTAGGGCGGGCAGTTTTCGACTTTCGCGCCCCATGCCCACGCCCCACGAAATTTTCGCCCAGATGCCGCCCGCCGTGGCGGAGCAGCTTTTCAGCTTCCTCGAGCAAAACGAAAAGCCGCTCTACATGACGACCATCGACACGCTCGCCAAGCAGCGGAAGCTGCGCACCGTCTTCGTCGCCCGCAAGCCGCGCGCCGAGCGGCACGCGTGGCTGCGCGAGGTGGCGGGGCGGGCGGTGAACGACGCCGTCGCCGCGCACCTGCTGCAAATCTGGCTGGTCGGCGCGCACGCGAAACTGCTCTGCGATTTCCTCGACGGCCTCGGCATCGCGCACGATGCGAACGGCACCATCGAGGCGCTCCCGCCCGCGCCCGCGAAGGCCGATCTCGTAAAAGCCATCGAGCCGCTTTTTGCGACGCACGATCCCGCGGTCGTCGCGGTTTATCTCCACGCTTTCCAGGCGCTCGACGATCAAGGCTGGGCCTCGCTCGCCGAACTGCTCGCGGAAGATTCGCGGCTGCAACTCGCCGCTTAACTCCCATGAATACCCGCCGCCAATTTCTCACCGCCACTGCCGCTGCTGGCGCAGCCCTCGCCACGGGCGCGCGCACTTTTGCCGAAACTCCCGCGGCTCCGCCGAGCCCGATCAAGCTCGGCATTTCGTCGTATTCGTACTGGCATTTCACGCCGGAGAAGACGCCCATCGAAACCGTCATCAGCAAGGCTGCGGCGCTCGGCGTGGAGGGCGTGGACATCCTGCACCGGCAGATGGACTGCGACGAACTCGGGCCGCTCGACGCCACGGTGCATGCCTACTGCCAGCGGTTGAAACGCCACGCGTTTCGCTCGGGCGTGGCGCTGGTCTGCCTGTCGATTCATCAGGACTTCGTGTCGCCGAATCCGGCGGAGCGGCACAAGTGGGTGGCGCACACCGAGAAGTGCATCGAGCTCGCCTACGCGCTCGGCGTGCCGTGCATCCGGCTGAACAGCGGGCGCTGGAAAACGATCAAGGGTTTTGACGAGCTGATGAAGGCGCGCGGCATCGAGCCCGTGCCGGAGGGCATGACGGTGGACGACGGTTTCAAATGGTGCATCGAGTCCACGCAGCAGTGCGTGGAGCTGGCGGAAAAGCGCGGCGTGATCCTCGCGCTGGAAAACCACTGGGGGCTGACGAACACGCCCGAGGGACAGATGCGGATTTTGAACGCCATCGAATCGCCGTGGCTCGGCGCGCTGATGGACACGGGGAATTTTCTCGAAGACCCATACGACAAGCTCGCAGCCATCGCAAAAAAAACGGTCTTCGTGCAGGCCAAGACGTATCCCGGCGGCGGCGAGTTTTACACGCTCGATCTGGACTACAAACGCATCGCCAAAATCCTGCGCGATGCGGGCTACACCGGTTACGTCTCGCTCGAGATGGAAGGCAAGGAAGCGCCCGACACGGCGGTGCCGAAAAGCATCGCCATGCTGCGCGCGGCGTTTGCGTGAGCGGACGGCGCGGGCAAAAAACAATCTGTCATCCTGAGCGGAGCGTAGGATTTGCGCAGCGCAGTCGAAGGACCTCCATCTTTTCGCGGGCGGAGGCGGTGGGTAAAATGCACTCCGCACCACCTGCGCCCCGAAGAAAAAGTTAGAGGTTTGCCGCTGCCCGCCTACGCCCGCGCGGCGTCTCGCGGACTCGACTTTCGACTCCGTTCCCGCTCGCCTGCGCCCACGGGGAACTGCGCTCAGGATGACAGTTTTGGGCTCACCGCTTCACCTCGTAGTAGTACGCGCGGTAGGTGCCGTCGATCGTGATGCTCCCGTCCGCGGCCACGGGCACGGACTTTCCGGCCATCGGCACGCCGTAGTGGTCGCATGGGGTAACGCTCGCGGGCTTCGCGCCGGCGAATTTTAGCGTGGCTTGCACGGGTTCGAGCAGGAGCGGCGGGGTGCCGGCGGCTTCGAGCGCGGTGCCGTCGGCGTTGTAGCGCGTGCCGGTGAGTTTGTCCTGCGCGAGGGCGGTGATGAGGATGTGTTTGCTCTGCGCGAGCGGGAGATTGTCAAGCGGGGTGAAGATCGTGCTGACGAACGGCGTCTTGAACGTCGCGCTCACGCCGGGCAGCGCGAAGGTGCCGCCGCCCGTTTTGCCGATCACGCCCTGCGTTTTCGGCGTATGCACGGTGATGACCTCGCGCCCGTAGTCCCACGTCAGTTCGCCGGTCGCGGACTCGATGACTTTGTTCGCCTCCTTCCAGTACTTCGCGAAGTCCGCGCTCTCACTTTTCCCGCCGTCAAAACCGACCGTCACGCGCCCGATGGCAAACGCCTCCGCAGGCGTGCCGCCGTTGCTCACGAGCGTCTTGATGTCGTAGCCGCCCTTCGTGAAATCCTGCTTGAGCGCGTCGAGCCCGGTGAAAAGATCCGCTTTCACCAAACGTCGCGCGGCGATGACCGGCGACTCGGTGATGTGACCCGCGTAGAGCGCAAACGCGAGCGCGGGAAACTGTCCGATGTACGCGGGCGTGTCCGTCGCGTAGCTTGACATACCGGGCCAGCCGTCGCCGAGCCGCGTGCCGCTCTGGATGAAATGAAACGACGCGTCCCAGCCCTGCAAACCGAGCGCGTAGAAAGCCATGATCGGCGCGGTTTCGAGCTTCCATTGGTTCGGCGCGGATTGCGTCCACTCGGTCATGCAGAATGGCTTCGTCTCCACCTGCTTCATACCGACGGTGAAGATGCCGCCGCCCGCCATGCGGAGGTGCGATTCGTGGTTCACCTTGCCCTCGGTGATGCCGTGCCCGCCTGCGCCGCCGCCCGCGTAATTGTGCCGGTCGATCATGCCGCCAACGGTGTCCGTCCACGTATTCGCGGGATCGGTCGCCGAGCCGCGTGCCGCTCTGGATGAAGTGAAACGAGGCATCCCAGCCGTTCAGCCCCATCGCGTAGAAAGCCATGATCGGCGCGGTTTCGATCTTCCATTGGTTCGGCGCGGATTGCGTCCACTCGGTCATGCAAAACGGCTTCGTCTCCACCTGTTTCATGCCGACGGTGAAGATGCCGCCGCCCGGCGTGCGGAGGTGCGATTCGTTGTTCACCTTGCCCTCCTTGATCCCGTGCCCACCCGCACCGCCGCCCGCGTAATTGTGCCGGTCAATCATGCCGCCCACGGTGTCCGTCCACGTATTCGCCGGGTCAGTCGCGGAGCCGCCGACCTGCCACGCGGTAGTCATCGTCACGGCTTTGAAACCGGTCGCGCGCATAGCTTTTTCCGCGCCCTCGAATTCCGCGCGCTGCAGCTCCGCGAGGAATTCGATCACGTCGCCCGCGCGGTTGTTCTCGCCGGCGAAACGACCGCGCGCGCCTTTGCCATCCAGCTCCCACGGCGTCATCAGCAGCAGCTCTTTTGCAGTCACGCCGTCGCCTTCCTTCAGCGCGCCCCACGCCGTTTTCAGCGCGTCGTCGGTCTTGTATTTCGCCTTCACCCACGCGGCAAAATTTTCGCGCAACTGCTTCGCATGGGCCGGCCATTTCTTCGGCTTGTCGCTCGCGAGTTCGCCGAGCGGGTTCCAGAAAAAGATCGAGTCCTCGTTTTGCATCTCGACCACCGCAAGCGCCGGATCGTCCGCGTAACGCAAATTCGTGTATGGGTTTTTGTGCGTGAGCAGTTCGACCACGACCTTGTTGCGCAGCTCCCAAAGTTTTGGTGCGCCGGTGATGACACCATACGTGTCGCGTAGGTCTCCCTTGCCTTCGAGGTCGTCGAAAAGCGGGTAGCCCCAATCGCGCGCGACCGTCCAGTGGTAGAAGACCGACCAGTCCGAATAGATGCCGTTCTTTTTCAGCTCGGCGAACCACCAGTCGTACTGGTCGAGCTTCTTCGGATCGATTTTTCCGTTCGTGTTTAGCTCATCGAAAACCGCATGCTGCCGCACCACGTTGATGCCGAACTTGCGCAGATATTTCGCCCGCTGCGTGAGCTGCTCGCGCGTGTATTTGCCCGGTTCCACATTCGCGCCGACGCCCCACAGCTTCACCGGCGCGGGCGCTTTCTCAAAGCGCAGGTCTTTTCCCACCGCGTGCAAAACGCCGAACTGCCCCGCGGGTGCCGGAACGAGTCGCGACATGTCGGTCACGCTCGCAGGTGAGAACGTGTCGTCGTCCGCCATCAGCGGAAACCAGTCGTCCGGCCCGGAAGCGGCCTGCGCACTTGGTCCGCCGGGCTTCATCGTGCCTTGCGGGACAAACTTCTCCGTCGTCAGAACGAAGCAATCCAGCCCGCCGCTGTTCGACTGCCCGCCCTCGAAACGAAACGCGACCGTGTGCTTTCCCTTGG
>JANXWQ010000121.1 GCA_025351065.1 Chthoniobacter sp.
GTCGTCGAGGTGGATGAAGTCATCGCCATCGAATCCGGCGAAAGCGTCTTCGCCGTCGCGAAAAAACTGCGCGCCTGCGCCTTCGACGCCGCGATCATTTTTCCCAACTCGCTCCGCACCGCCCTCGAAGGCTGGCTCGCCGGCATTCCCCGCCGCGTCGGCACGCCCGGCCACCACCGCCGCTGGCTGCTCGACCAAATCTTCGAGCCGAAGAAAAAGAAGAAAATCACCGAGCGCCCACGCCATCAGGTCCACGACTACCTCGCGCTCGCGGAGTTCGTCGGCGCGGACATCGACGGCGCGCTCACACCCATCGCCTCGCTGCGCTCGCCCGGCGGACAGCACGGCGTGCCGTCCCTACCGTCGCCGGGGGCGACAGCATTCGTTGGAAGCGCGCCGGCGATGTCCGCGCCGACGAACTCCGCGAGCGCGAGGTAGTCGTGGACTTGGTGGCGCGGGCGCTCGGTGAGCTTCTTTTTTTTCTTCGGCTCGAAAATCTGATTGAGCAGCCAGCGGCGGTGGTGGCCGGGCGTGCCGACGCGGCGGGGGATGCCGGCGAGCCACGGTTCGAGCGCGGTGCGGAGGGAGTTGGGGAAAATGATTGCGGTGTCGAAAGCGGGGACGCGCAGTTTTTTCGCGACGGCGAAGACGCTTTCGCCGGACTCGATGGCGAGGACCTCATCCACCTCGGCCACGCTTTTCCAAAGGTCTGCGAGCTTCGCGGGCGTGAGCACACTCACATGCGCGTCGGGCCGTCCGCGCTTGATGGCGCGCACGGCGGGCACGGACATGATGGCGTCGCCGAGCCAGTTGCTCGCGCGGATGAGAATGCGGAAGGGCTGGAGCGATTTCGTCATTCGACGTTCGTCATTCAACATTCCCGAGTCCGCGAGGGCCGTGCCGCGTTTGTAGGTCGCGAGGAGGAATTTCGGCTTCGGCGTTTTCCAACGGTTGTGGACCCAGAACCAGTCTTCGGGCCGGTGGCGGATTTGCGCTTCGAGGACGTGGTTGAGGCGGGCGGTGATGGCGTCGGCGTCATGGCCCGCGGGCGGCACGGGCGCTTGGATGAGGCAGCGCCAGCGGGCCACGCCGTCGGTGTGGACGGCGGCGGGGACGAGCCACGCGCCGGTGCGCAGCGCGAGTGTGGCGGGGAGCGTGGTGGTGGAGGCGAGGCGGCCGAAGAACGGGCACCAGAGCCCGGCGTCGCCCGCGTGCTGATCCATGAGGATGCCGACGGCCCCGCCTTCGCGCATGAACTGGCCGGCCTTGATGAAGCCCGCTTTTTTTTCAAACAGCTCCAGCCCGAGCCGCGCGCGGTCGCGGCGGACTTCGGCGTCGATGTGGGGATTGCCGAGCGCCTGAAAGATGGTGCCGGCTTTGCAGCCGAAAAAAATCGGCGCGAGCTGGGCGAACATTTCCCAACTGCCGAGGTGGCTGATGACCATGACGTAACCGCAGCCGATTTTGTTGCCGGCCTGCAAGGTCTCCAGACCCTCGACGGTGACGACGGCGCGGATTTCCTCCGCCGAAAGCGTGGGCAGTTTGACGTTGGAGAAGATGTTCGCGCCGAGTGTGGCAAAATGTTTTCGCGCGAGCGCGCGCAGCTCGGCGGGCGATTTCTCGCGGCCAAAGGCGATCGTCAGATTGTGCAGCACGAGCCGGCGGTAGGACGGCGCGATCCAGTATCCGAGTGACCCGAGCATCCATCCGATGCGAAAGACCACGGTCAGCGGCAGCGCGCAGAGCAGCGCGGAAAGGGCGCGATAAATCGCGAAGACGACGCGATCCATCAGCCTGCTGGGGATGGCGGAAAAGGCGAACGCTCAACGCCCAACGCCCAACGCCCAACGCTCAATGGGGGAGCCGTTGGGCGTTGGGCGTTGGGCGTTGGGCGTTGGGCGTTCTTCATGGCGTAATTCCACAGGTCACCGCGGCTTTTTCCAGTACATCGCCTTGATCGGATGTTCGTCGAGGAGGTTGGGCTCGATGCCGCCGAGGCGCTCGGGATCGTAGAACTGGATGCCGACGTAGTAGTAGAGCGGGCAGATGGGCATCTCCTCGGAGACCAGCATGCGCTCGGCGTCGCGGAAGATGTCGAGGCGCTTTTTGGTGTCCACTTCGCGCGCGGCGGCGGCGATGAGCTGGTCGTACGGCGCGCTGCTCCAGCCGGTGCGGTTGTTGCCGCCGTCGGTGAGGAACATGTCGAGGAAGGTGTTCGGGTCGTTGTAATCGCCGACCCACGAGGAGCGGCAGAGGTCGTAGTCGAGCTTGCTCTGCGAGTTGAGATAGACGGT
>JANXWQ010000143.1 GCA_025351065.1 Chthoniobacter sp.
ATGAGTGATGAAAGGCAGGTCAGCAGCGCGGAGGTCTGGATTCATACCTCATCCTTCATACCTCATACCTCATAACTCTCCCCTTCATCCGCCGACTCCGGGCTCGGTGAGATCCATGAAGGCCTGGTTCAGATGCTTCACGTCCTCGGTGAAGCTGACGATCTGCGCGCCGGCGGCGAGGGCGGTTTGCAGGATGGTGTTCAGCGGGAGCTGCGCGCGGTCGAAGGTCAGGGTGTAGCGCGCTTCATTGGGCAGCGGCGGCGTGACGCGCTGCATGCCGGGGAGGCGGGCCAGCGCGTCGCCGGCAGGCTGGTGCTCGGCGGCGAGGGTGAGGTGGTAGATGGCGCTCGCGCCGTCGGCATTCGCGATGAGGCCGCGCATGGTGCCGGTGTATTTTACGATGCCGCGGTCGAGGATGGTGACGTGGTCGCAAAGCGTCGCGAGTTCGCTGAGGATGTGGGAGCTGATGAAGATGGTTTTGCCCAGCCGCCGCAGCTCCTCGAGGATCTCCATCAGCTCGATGCGCGCCCGCGGATCGAGGCCGCTGGCGGGTTCGTCGAGCAGCAAAAGATCGGGGTCATGCACGAGCACGCGGGCCAGCGAGACGCGCTGCTGCATGCCGCGCGAGAGGCCGCTGATGAGGTCGTCGCGCCGCCCGGCCATGTCGGTGAGCGTGAGCACGTCGCCGATGATTTTGTCGCGCTGCACCTGGCCGAGCCCGTAGGCCGCGCCGAAAAAATCGAGGTACTCGAAGACGCTCATCTGCCGGTACATCGAGAAATGATCCGGCATGAAACCCATGCGGCGGCGCACGGCGTTGCGCTGGAGCACGATGTCCTGGCCGAAGACATGCACGCCCGCGAGGCTGCCCGGCTGCGGCTTGAGCAGCGTGGCGAGGATTTTCAGCGTCGTGGTTTTGCCCGCGCCATTCGGCCCCACGAAGCCGTGGATGGACTGCGGCAGCACGGTAAAACTCACGCCGCTCAGCGCCTGGTGCGTCTTGTAGCGGTGCGAGAGATTTTGGATGTGGATGACGGGTGCGGGTTCCATGAGATCGGTAAAAGGCGGTCAGGGCTGAAAGAGATCCTGTACGTAAAGCACCACGCCGTTTTCATGCGCGAAGCCTTTGCCCTGCATGTGAAAGCCGGGCGGGGCCGGCGCGGCGATCAAGAGCTGGAGCCGGTCTGCGGGCGGCGTGCGCTCGGGGAGGTGCGGCGTGATCGCGCTCACACCGAGCGCGCGGGCCTGGAGCAGCGGGATCGCTTCGCGCAGCCGGTCGGCCGGGGTGCTGTTGTTGTTGCCGGAGTAATTGAAGCCGTAGGTCAGCGGCTGGAGTTTTTCGCGATTGAAAAGATCGCCGATCGGCACGCCGGAGTAATCGAAAGCGACATAGCTATTCCCATTTTTCGACAGAGGATAGATGTGATCGCGGTACCGCACGGAAACGTCCAGCGCGCCGCTTGGAAATGCCGGCCCAGTCTTCAGGATCAGCGTCAGACGCGCCGGAATTGCCGGCTGTAGCTCGTTCGCTTTCACTTCCCATTTCTCCACCGTCACGCCCAAGTCATCCCCCTGCATCACGCCGCGATGCGTGAAGGCGCGCGAGGAATAGAGCGGGATGTCGGCGAAAAACTTCCCATCCTTGCCATTCAGCACCTGCCCCGCCGCGGAGTCCCCGCTGGTCGAGGTCGCATACAGATTCGCGGGCGCGGCGTGGGTCAGCTCGTACTGACTGCTGCTGGTGGCAAAGGCGCTCAGCCATTGCGTCACGTCCCAGCGCGCGCCGCCGAGCGAGCGGGCGATGCTCAGCGAATGCACCGTCTGGCTTTCGCCATAGCCGCGCCGGCCGACGATGGCAAAGGCCAGCCCGAACAGCGCGACCATGCCGAGAAACGCGGCGATGGCCCAGCGGAAATCCATCCGCCGCGCCGTGCGGTAGGCCACCGGGCCGATGAGCGCGATGTAGAAAAACGTGAGCGAGTTCAACAGCCACCAGCTCACATTCGGCCGCGTGAGCGAGGAGAGCCGCTGGTAGAAAGTCTCCTCGAGATTGTGGACGGCGGGGTTGTCCGGCGGCTTCAGCTCGCGGGCCGGGAAGCCGCTTGCCGCCAAGGTCTCCGGGCGCAGCTCCTCGCGCGGCACGCGATGCCGCACCACACGGCCCGCGCCCACGCGCACCGTTTCGCCACCGCCGTTCAGCGGCGCGAGCGTGTCGGCAAAGACGGGGAATTCGCCATTCACGCTCGGCAGCAGATGCACGATGCCGCCGCGGCGCAGCCAGTCGAGGAACGCCTCGCGCCGCGCCGGCTCCCAGCGCGGCGCGTAGTCGAGGATCACCGCGTCGAGCCCGTCGGTCGCGGCGACGGTGGTCGGGAAAAGCTGATCGGGAAAGGCTTTGAAGGCCGTGGGGCGCGCGAAGGCATTCGTCTCATCCATCAGCCACACGCAAGCCGGCGGGCCGGTCGGGCGCTCGCGGTCAAAGTCCAGCCGCTCTTTCGCCCCGCGCCCCCACGAGAGCGAAAACGCCTCGCTCCCCATAGCGAAGAACACCTCAAACTGCACCCACCGCGCGCTTTGCGGCCCGATGAAAACCGGCTGCACATACGCCGCCCCGCGCGGCCCGCCAAAGCCCAGTGTCGGCGCGAACGTGAGCACGCCGTCGAAGGCCGCGCCGCTGCGGTTCGCCATCAGCAGCGAGACCGGATTGAAGCGGCCCGGCACCACCCGCCCGTCGAACCCCCACAGCTCCTGCTGCACCTCCAGCGCCCGCGCCGGCAGCCCAGCGAGCAGCACGAGCGCGCAGACGAGGCAGAGAAAAATGCGGCAGCCGGGCATGGGCGCGGAGCGTAGGCAAATGGCCGCGCGTATTCCAAGTGCGATCAGAAGCGCCCGGCGGTGCCGGCGCAAAGTGACGTTTCACAGCAGTAGGGCGCGGCCTGAGGCGGTGAGAGCGCGGCTCGTGGTGGAGGGCCAAAGGCCCGCAGACAAGCCAGCCCAGGGCAACGCCCTGGGTCACGATTTGGGAACCGGCCCAGCCCTGAAAGGGCGCAACAAAAGTGTGCCGCCCTTTCAGGGCTGAATCGTTTTTCTCCGCGGTTCCCAGGGCGTTGCCCTGGGCTGGCTTGTTTGCGCACCGTTGGTGCTCCCGCCCGCCTCGCGACCAAGCTCCAGCTTGGTCACGCACTTGTCTGGGAA
>JANXWQ010000145.1 GCA_025351065.1 Chthoniobacter sp.
GAGCAGGTGGCCGGGGCGCTGGTCGCGGAGGTGCCGTCGGTGGTGTCGATTTTTGCGGGGCGCATCGCCGATACCGGGCGCGACCCGATGCCGATCGTGCGGGCGAGCCACGCGGTCTTGCGCGGGCTGCCGAAAGCGGAGGTGCTGTGGGCGAGCGTGCGCGAGGTTTTCAATATCTTCCAAGCCGACGAAGCCGGGGCGCAGATCGTGACGGTGCCGCACGACATTTTGCACAAGGCGATCTCGATGAGCGGGCGCGATCTCGACGCGCTGTCGCTCGACACGGTGCAGATGTTTGACCGCGACGCCAAGGCGGCGGGCTTCTCGCTGGCTACTTCGCCGGCGGCTCCGGCCGAGGCGCAGCCGCTGCGGAAGGCGGCTTAGACGGCGCGGCGATTTTGTCGCGAAGTTCGAGGAATTCCTTCTGCGCCGGGCGCAGTTCGAGCGCCTTTTTGAGCGGGGCTCTGGCCTCCGCAGCTTTGCCGGCTTCAAAGCGGACGCGGGCGAGGAGGTAGTAGGTCTTCGCGTCTTCGGATTCGGCGTCGATGGAACCGAGGAGGAATTTTTCGGACAAGTCCCAGCGCTTATCCTCCATCGCGAGGACGCCGAGGTTGTTGAGCGCGCTGGCGTGGCGGGGTTTGAGGTTCAGCGTGCGGATGTAGAAATTGCGGGCACGGATGCGGGCGTCGTTTTTCACCGGGTCGTCCGCGGCGTGGCTGCTGCGTTCGAGCCAGAGGTTGCCGAGGGCGAAGTTGATCTCGGAGTTGTCGGGCACGTAGGCGTAGGCGGTCTCGAAATTGCGCTGCGCGAGATCGAGGTCGCCGGAGGCGAGCGAGCGGATGCCGGCGTTGTAGAAATCGAGCGACCACAGGCCGGGGTCGGTGCGCGGGAGCGAGACGAAAGTGGCCGCGCCAAAAGCGAGCGCGAGATACGCACCGACGCCGAGCCAGTGGCCGCGCACCAAATTTGCCCAAAGCTGCCAGAGCCCGAGCGCGGCGAGAATCATGAGGCCGGGCACGGCGGCGAGGCGGTAACGCTCGGTGACAAAGACCGGCATGAGCGCGCACATGTGCAGCACGACGGCGGCGGCGACCCAGCGGGAGCGGGGAAAAAGCAGGATCGCCGGCAGCAGCCCCGCGAGCCCGAGCGCGGCGATGCAGCCGAAGCGCAGGCCGGGCGGGAGGATGCCGTCGTCGCTCAGGCGCTTCATCGCGCCGACGTCGTCGTATTGGTAGGCGTTCCAGAAGTTCCCGAATTTGACCGCCATCAGGCGCAGCCACGCGGCGCGATTTTCGCGGATGTAGGCGTTCGCTTTCGCCGACCAAAACTTCGAGACCTCGGCGCGCGTGAGTTTTTTTCCCGACTCCTTTTCCGCGATGGTCAGCGAGTCCTTGAGCATGCCTTCCTGCGAGGCGCGGAGGCCGGGCGGCATCTTGGGGTAGCCGTTGGCGACGGGGTTGTTGCCGACCCAGAAATTGATGCCGCTGTGGGCCGTGAGCATGACGGGCTCATGGGCGATGAAGTAATTGTGAATCCACGCGGGCGCAGTGCCGACGTAGAGGCCGCCGACGAGGGCCAGCACGGCGGCGGCGATTTTTGGCAGCCGTGCGCGCAGCGGTTTGCCGCGCTCGACGGAGAGAAAAATCGCCGCGAGCAGCAGTGGCATGGCAAAGAAAATCGTGGCCACCAGCATGGCGATCACGCCGGCAAAAATCCCGAGCGCCAGCCACGGCTGCCACCACGAGGAGCGTTGCGTTTTCACCGCCCACCAGACGCAGGTGTAGTACGACAGCACGAGCCAGATCGTGGGCATGAGGATCATGGAAAAAGCCTGCGCTGGCGTGAAGCACATCCACAGCAGCGCCGCGCCCGTGCCGATGACGTGCGGCCGCGCCACGGCGAGCCGCGCGCCGGCCTCATCCTCGGTGGGCGCGAAGACGGTGCTCGCGATTTTGTAGAGCAGCGCGGCGATACCCGCATCCATGAGCGCCTGGAGCAGGCCCGCCGCGAAGGGATCAAGCCCACCCGAAAGTTGGTAGATGGCGGCGAGGCAGAAGGCGTAGCCCGGCAGGCCGTAGAAGGCGTGGTGATCCGTCCACTGCCCGTGGGTAATGCGCAGCGCCCAGTCGCTGTAGAATTTCATGTCATCGCCGTCGGGGATGAAGTGGGGGGAGTTTGAAAAGCGAATGAGGACGAGCAGCCGAATCGCAAACGCGAGAAGGAAAATTGCGAAAGCGGGAGCGGCGCGGAGGATTTGGAGGAGGCGGCTGGCGGGCATGCAGGCGGAGTCGTTGCGGGCAATTCAGAGGAAAATCGAGGAAAATCGTGTTTTTGTGGAAATTATCACAAAAGCCGAAGTTCGTGGCATCACCACTGCTAAAGAAGGTTCCAACAGTTGCGATGCAAATCGCAAATCACAACAAACAAAACAAACAGAAATAATACATACCTATATGTTGCAGAAACTAAATAAGAATCGCGGGGGCTTCACCCTCGTGGAAATCATGATCGTAGTCGCCATCATCGCCCTCCTCGCGGCGATCGCTGTGCCCAACTTCCTGCGTGCCCGCAAGCGCTCGCAGGCCACCCGCATCCTCGAAGATCTCCGCGTCATTGACTCGGCCATCGACCAGTACGCGATCGAGACCAACAAAGCCGGCGGCGCGACCGTCAACTGGACGGACATCCAGAGCTACCTCAAAAAAGGCTCGGTTCTGTATAACTCCAACGGCACTGATTTGCTGACCAATCAGTACAACAGCAACAACACCTACTCGGTGGACAGTCTGCCGAAGCTCAACTCCGTCACGTTCAACAAGCTCTCCGACGTGGCCCCGAGCGACTTCTGGTCGCCCTTCTACTAGGCCTCCGCGCTTAGTCCAAGCACAGTCAGTTTTCAGCCGTCCTCCTGCTCTGCGGGAGGGCGGCTGATGCTTTAGGCAATGACAGCTAACCAAGGTATCGGCGGTTCGCTTTCCTGCCGCCAGCGGTTTCGCACATCTGACGCAACCCGTCTTGCCATTTGAATGTATTTTTCACTCTTGCAATAAATAATGTGCATATCTGAGAGGCTCTGGGTTTGCTGGCAGTCCCCATGCTACAATACAAGCCAGCGAGTGACATCCGTCATCCGCCCACAAACAACACACTAACTATCGCTATGCTGAACAAAATGAACAAGAGCCACGGGGGCTTTACCCTCGTGGAAATCATGATCGTCGTCGCCATCATCGCCCTCCTCGCGGCGATCGCTGTGCCGAACTTCCTGCGCGCCCGCAAGCGCTCGCAGGCTACCCGCATGCTCGAAGATCTTCGCGTCATTGACTCGGCCATCGACCAGTATGCCATCGAGACCAACAAGGCCGGCGGCGCGACAGTTGAATGGACGGACATTCAGAAATACCTGAAAAAGGGTTCGGTTCTGTATAACTCCGGCGGCACTGACCTCCTGACCAACTCATATAATGGAGGCACCTTCTCGGTGGACGGCCTCCCGAAGCTCAGCTCAACCACGTTCGACAAGCTTTCCGACGTGGCCCCGAGCGACTTCTGGTCGCCCTTCTACTAGGCCTCTGCGCTTAGTCTAAGCACCGTCAGTTTTCAGCCGTCCTCCTGCACTGCGCGAGGGCGGCTGATGCTTTTTGCATTTACAGGCAACTCAACCTCCGTTCGGTAGGAACGATGGTTTCTGCGGCATCGTTCCGGCTTAGAGGTTAAAGACCAATGGCTCTCACCTTTCGTTATCATTTCTCAATGCTGTTTTGCAAAAATGGAAAGCATCCCATCCTCTAGCCGGACAGCGTGGCTGGTACGCTGGATGGCAAAGCCCTGGGTGGCCTGGCTGCTTTGCCTCGCCGCGGGTCTGCTGGTCTATGCGCCGGCGCTGAGCGGGGACTTGATCTGGGATGACGGCTACCTGGTACGGGAGAACCCTTTCTTTCGCAGCCCGGTCTTTGGCGCGGAAGTATTCCGTCACTATCTGTTCTTTGACTCATTTTCCACCTATTATCGTCCGCTGCAAAACTGGTCTTACATGCTGGACTACTGGGTGTGGCGCGGCGATCCGTCGGGTTATCACCTGACTAACATCCTGCTGCACAGTCTTAGCGGCATCTTTCTGTTTGAACTGCTCCGGCGGATCCTTTCCGGACTGACGAACAGCAATGACAGCGGCAGGCCGTGCCGCACTGTTCATGGTGCGGCGTTGTTAGTCGCACTGGTTTGGACCGTGCATCCGATTCACAATGCCGCCGTCGCCTACATCTCAGGCCGCGCCGACAGCCTGGCCAGCTTCCTGGCGCTGCCGGCCTGGCTGCTGGCGCATCGTGCGGTGCGAGTGGGTTCCCTCGGTCGCCGGCTCAGCCTCGGAGTGCTGGCGGCGGTGCTGATGCTGCTGGCCTTGTGCGCCAAGGAAATCGCCCTGCTGTGGCTGGCGCTCTTTGCCGTGCATCTCCTCGCCTTCGACCGTGAGCTGAGCTGGCGGGTGAAAGGCGTCGCTTTTGCCACTGCGCTCGCGGTGCTGGGGACTTATGCCGCGCTGCATGCGCTGCCGGTGGCGCGCGCGCCGATGGAAAACGGGCCGCCGCTGCCGTTCGACGGGCGCTTTCTGCTGATGCTGCGGGCGCTCGGCGACTATGCGGGGCTGATCGTCTGGCCGGGTCGCCTCCACATGGAGCGCGCGTTGTCCGATCCCGCGATTTACTGCAGCGTCGCCGCGTGGTGCGGGCAACCGCGTTACGAATACCTCTCGATCCTCGGCCTGCTCGCGGGCCTTGGCACGGTCTGGCTTTGCCGGCGGCGCGGGCCGGGGCGGCGGCTGCGGTGCTTTGGCGCGCTGTGGTTCGCGGTGGCGTTTCTGCCGATCTCGAATCTTTTTCCGCTCAACGCCGAAGTCGCCGAGCATTGGATTTACCTCGCGAGCATCGGCGCGCTGCTGCTGCTGGCGGGCGCGGCGCTCGCGCTCCCGCGGCGTCTGCAAATCGCCGCCGCGTCCTGCGCCTGCGCCGCGCTCGTGGCACTCGGCGCGCGGACCGCGGTGCGCGCGGGCGACTGGGTGAACGCGGAAACTTTCTGCCTGCGCACCATCGCCGATGGTGGCGCGACGCCGCGCATCCTCAGCACGCTCGCCTCGCTCTACGGCGAACGTGGCGATTTTGCGAAGCAGGAAACCATCCTGCGCAAGATGCTCGCGCGCTTTCCCGAGTATGCACCCGCGCGGATCAATCTCGGCATCTGCCTCTCCAAACAGGGCCGCGCCGCGGAGGCCGAGACCTTTCTGCGGGTGGAAAAAGCGGACGCCGACACGACGGCGCGCCGCTACCCGCGGACTTGGCCCGCCGCGCTGCATCTCGCGCGGCTGCGCCACGGGGCGCAGCACGATGACGAGGCCCTGGCCGTGCTTGCCGAGGCGCGCGCGCTTTCCCGAGACGTGGGAGCTGGTGAAATATGAGAGCGAAATCCGCAAGGCGACGGCGCTGCCCGCGGTCGCGGACTACGCGGCGGCGCATTGGTGGCACCTCGATTCGTGGGTCACGCTCGGGCACCTGCGCTACAGTGCGGGCGAGCCGGATGCGGCCATCGCCGCGCTACGGGCGGCGAGCCGGCTGGACATCTACGATGCCGCGCCGCTCACCGACATCGCGCGCATCGAGCTGGAGCGCGGTCGCCCGGAAGCCGCACTGGCACAGCAACGCGAGGCTATGCGCCGCGAGCCGGACCAGCCGAGCCACTACCTGATGCTCGGCAGTATTTTGGAAAAACTTGGGCGTCCGGCCGAGGCGGCCGCGGCGTTGCAAAAGGCGGCGGCGCTGGCCGCGGAAGCGCGCAGTTCGTGAGCCCCGCGCGACTGCAGGGGAAGCTGCCAGCTTCCCCT
>JANXWQ010000168.1 GCA_025351065.1 Chthoniobacter sp.
CGGCCCCCTCGCTGCGCTCGCCCGCGGACGGCACGGAGTGCCGTCCCTACCCGGCTCCGCCGACTTATTTCACAGCCGCAGGCTTGGTGATTTTGATGCGATCCACCTCCGCGCCCTCGATGCTGACTTGCTTCAGCACCAGTTCATCCGGGCTCAGTTCGATGAGCGAAAACGAGTGCTTGTCCGCCACGTACTTCGCCGTCAGCGGCACGTAGTTGCCAGGATTGTCCTTCATCAACTGCGCCACCGTTTTTTCGAAATCCTTCGCGTTGTAGAGCGTCGCCCCGCCGCCGCCGGTGACGACATGGATGATCCCCTTCGGCGCCGTGTGCGTCACGCCGTCGAACTCCTCGTCGAAGGTAAAATCCCCGTTCACCCGCCCTTTCGGATCGCGCACCGGCGGGTTCGGTTTGAAAAGCAGCGGCTTCGAGCGCTGGTAATTGTGGACGTGCCCGGCGAAGACCATGTCCACGCCGTTCGCCTCAAAGATCGGCTCCAGCAGCCGCATCTTCTGCTCCGTGTAGTGCTGCGGCGAGGTATGAAACGCGGGTGCGTGCATACACACGAATTTCCACCGCTGCCTGGATTCCCGCAGATCCTTTTCCACCCACGGCGCGAGCTGCATGAAGCTCGCCGTGTTGTAGCTGTTCGTGTCCAGCATCACGAAATGCGCCGGCCCGTAGTCGAACGAATACACGCACAGCGCCGGAAAGCTCGCGCCCGCATCCACGCGAAATTTCGCCGCCACTTTCGGGTCTTTGCCCAGCGGCGTATTCCACGGCCCGAGGCCCGGCCCATTCAGCGGCCCGTGGAAGAAATAGAACGCCCCGAACGCATCTGGCGTCTCCGGCAGCTTCGCCATGTCGGCGTCGTGATTCCCGATCACCGGATAAAACGGGATCGTCTGCATCAGCGGCGCCCCCGCCTTCGCGCTCGTCTCCGGCGGATCATCATACGTGGAAAAAAAATGGTGCAGATACTGGCTCACCCGACCCGCCGAATAAACGATGTCGCCGAGCACCACCATGAATTCGGGATTCGTCCGCGAGATTTGAAACGCCACCGCATTCTGCTCCTTCGACCCGTTTGCCAGGTCGCCGATCATCACGAATTTCACCGGCTTCCCCGCGCTCGCCCGCGTGCGGAATTTCGCCTGCCCCACCACCGCCGCCCCCAGCCGCACGCGGTACGTCACCTCGCTGTCGAAAGGCAGCTCCGTCAGCACCGCCGCGTATTTGAAAAAATGCTGCTCATGCTCCGCGAGCACCGGCGACGCCTCATGAATGATGTCCCTCCGCAAATCCTCCAGCGTCACCGGCACATTGCCCATCGGCACCAGCGGCGGCTTGCCGCTCGGCGTGGAGAAAGGCGAAGCCGGCGTCGCGGGTGCGGGCGTACCGGGCTTCGCCACGATTGGCGTGGCCTTCGGCGGCGGCACTTTCGGCGGCAGAAAATCCAGCGCCACCCGCTCCACCTTTGCCGTCCGCATCGCTCCGCCCGCGGCCGCAAACTCCACCACAAAATCCCCCGGCTTCTGTTCCGTCACCCACGCGATCACCTTCACATCCGTCCCCGCCAAAGCGCTCCCATTCCCCGGCTGCACATACGGTTTCACCAGCACCGTCTGCGCACCGGCGAACGGCGCGAGAAGCACGAAGAGCGAGAGAGAGAAGATCTTCATTTGGGGCAGTGGCGGCGCATAGAAACGGGCAACCCCTCCCGCCGCGCAATCTTTGATTTCGCGGTCGCACCGTTCGCGCTTTTTTAGAAAAAGCGGCGCCGCAAAACTCCGCGCCAATCAATGCACCACACCGCACGCGCAGCCACTTCCGACCAGCACCGCGGGGTCGTAATTGAGATTCGGCCCGAGCCAGCGTTCTACTTCCTGTACGGTCATCCCTTTGCGCAGGTGGTAGTCGAGCACCTGGTCGCGGTCGATTTTTCCCAACCCAAAATAGCGCGCCTGCGGATGCGCGAAGTAGAGCCCGCTGACGCTGCTGCCGGGCCACATGGCAAAGCTCTCGGTGAGCCGGATGCCGGCGTTTTTCTCCACGTCGAGGAGCTGCCAGAGGGTGCCCTTTTCCGTGTGGTCGGGGCACGCGGGATAGCCGGCGGCGGGGCGGATGCCGCGGTATTTCTCGGCGATCATGTCGTCGCGCGTGAGGTGCTCGTCTTGGCCAAAGCCCCACTCGTCGCGCACGCGCTTGTGCAGGCACTCGGCGAAGGCTTCGGCGAGGCGGTCGGCGAGGGCTTCGGCCATGATGGCGTTGTAGTCGTCGTGCTCGGCTTGGAATTTTTCGACGACGGCCTTCAGCCCGATGCCAGTGGTGACGGCGAAGGCGGCGATGTGGTCGGGTAACTCAGGCGCGATGAAGTCGGCGAGCGATTGGTTCGGCTCGCCTTCCCTCTTCGCAATTTGCTGGCGGAGAAAATGGAGCGTGGTCAGCTCCTCCGTCCGCGATTCATCGATATAAAGCACCACGTCATCGCCGAAGGCGTTGGCCGGGAAAAAGCCATACACGCCGCGCGCGGTGAGCAGTTTTTCGGCGATGATTTTGTCGAGCAGCGTGGTGGCGTCGGCGAAGAGTTTGGTCGCCTGCTCGCCGTATTTTTCGTGCGTGAGGATGGCGGGATAAACGCCGCGCAGCTCCCAAGTGTGAAAGAACGGCGTCCAGTCGATGTACTCGCGCAGTGTCTCCAGCGGGAAGTTCTCCAGCTTGCGCACGCCGGTGAACTCCGGCTGCGCGATGTCCTCCGCGCGCCACTCGATTGGAGTGCGGCGGGTGCGGGCTTCGTCGAGCGGGATGAGCGTTTGGCGCGTGCCCGCGTGGGTCGCGCGCAGGCGGTCCTGCTCCTCGCGATTCTTGACCGCAAACGCGGCGCGCTGCTCC
>JANXWQ010000196.1 GCA_025351065.1 Chthoniobacter sp.
GCCGAGTTTGCGGAACATGTCGCCGCGGCGCTTCAGCTCGTCGTCCACGCGCTGGAGCACGCTGAGCGCAAACTCGCGGTCGGACTCGATGGCGATGACGCGCGCATGCGGCAGGCGCTTTTCCGCGTAGCACTTGAACTCGACGCCCTTCTTGAAATCGATGAGGTAAAACTCGACCTGCTCCGGCGAGCAGCCGAGCGCGAGGTTCGTGATGATGACGTGGAAGAGCGTGGATTTTCCCGAGCCCGTTTTGCCCGCGAAAAGCGCGTGCTGCTTGGTACCTTTGCCGATGGCGAGGTACTGGAGTTTCGTCGCGCCGGTGCGGCCGACGGCGACCTTGAGTTCGCTCGTCGTCTCGTGTGTCCACAGTTCCTCCGGCTTCGGTGCGATCTGCTCGAAGGGCACCTCGACGCGGTTCGAGTCGATGCTGGCTTTGCCGATTTTGTGGACGAGCGCGACGGAGAGATCGGCGTCGGGCGGCGGGTCGAAAACGAGCGCGGCCCCGGCGTCGGTCTGCGCTTTGCCGAGCGAGAGCGCGCCGTTTTCCGTGCGGATGACGATACTGTTTTTCCGCAGGTCTTCGGCGGCGATGCCATCCGGCAGCGGCTGACGCTGATCCCAGTGGATGAGGGTGAAGATGCCGCAGCGCGGCCCGCTGAGGACGATGCTCTGGAGCCGTTTCGCGGCGCTCTCGCTGAAATTTCCGGGGAAGTCGGCGATGACGAGAAAGAGGTATTTTTCGGCGACGCTGCCGGCCTGTTCGTTGTATTCGGTGATCGTGTTGTACTCGTTGCGGAGGTACATCTGGATGACCTTCTCGATGTGCTCGGCCAGTTCGGCGAGGCGTTCGTCGATCTGGTCGCGCTGCGTCCAGATGCGGCGGTTGATGAGCGCCTCCTCGTAATCGGCGAGGTGCATGAGGCCGGCGAAATTCTGCCCGAGGCCGACGGGGTCGATGATGGTGAAAGCGATCTTGCCGGGCGGCGTGGTCGCGAGCAGGCGGAGGATGATGTTGTCGAGCGCGCCGATGACCGCGGGGCCGCCGGCTTCCTGCGTCTCAAAAAGCAGCGAGCCGTGATCGGGATAGGTCAGCGCGAGCGGGATGGAGATTTGCGGCGAGCCGGGCAAAGCGAGGCGCGGCTCTTGCGGTAGTGCGCCTTTCGCGAGGTCCACGTCGAGCTGGCCGAACTTCGTCGCGGGCATGAATTCCTTCGGCGGCGTCCACGTCTCGGCGAGCTGCGGAGTCCACGGCGGAAACTGCGTGGCGGTCGCCGCGTTCATCGCCTCGAGGTCGCGATAGCGCGGGGTGACGGCGCTCTGCCACTCGGTTTCGAGCTGCACCCAGCGGGTCGCTTCGTCGGCGTCCTGCAGGGCCATTTCGGTTTGATGCGCGCCGTTGATCTGGTCGCGCAGCGCGTTGCCGGAGGTTTCGATTTCGCCCAAACGCTCCGCCTTTTCCGCAGCGATCCGGGCCAGCCGCGGCTGCGAAAATTGTTCAACCTGCGCGGCCACGCGCGGCGTCTGCGTCTCGATCTTTTTCCGCGCCGCGGCCTCGAACTCCGCCTCGATGTCGTCCGACCGGTTCCACTGCTCGGCGATGGCCGCCGAGGTCGCGTCGAACTCATCCTTGAGCCGCACGATTTCCGCTGCGTGCCGCGCCGCCGCCGCTTCGCCGCACGCGGCGTGCAGCCGGTTCGATTCCGCGAGCGCGGTGGCGACAGCCGTGGCCGTGGGCTGCGCCGACTTCCGCCCGAGGTAGTGCAGGATGCACATGCCGATGATGAGCACGACGACGACCGCGCCCGCCATGCCGAACGAGGTTGGAGTCGCGCCGAAACCAAACCCCAGCACGAGCGCCGAGACGACGATGAAAGGCACCAGCAGCACCGGCGGCGCGTAGCTGAAAAAGCGCGCGATGATGAAGCGCCTGAATGCCGCGAGATGCTGCTCGGCGGCGTCGAGTTGCGCGGTACGCTGCGCGATCATCTGCTCCGGCTCGCCGCTCGCTGCACCGCCGACGATCTTCGCTTTTTTCAGCATCCACAAAAACGCGCCGAACCCGCCGAACGCCCGCCGCGCCGTGCGCTGGAGCCCGTCATGGCGGGTGCGTTGCTCGGCGAGTTGCGCGGCGCATTGCGCGAGCAGTTTGTCGGCGGCTTCCTTGCCGGTGATCTGCTTCCGGTCGGCGCGGAACTGCTTCATCTGGAGGTCGCCCATCCAGCGCCGCTTCGCGTCCTGAGCGCGCTTCGGGAGATTCTTGATGCCGGTGGTGTAGAGCTTTTGCACGCGCTCGCCGCGCGCCTTGTAGCGGGCGCGGTTGCGGTCTTCGGCGGAGGTGAAAAACTCGGTCGTCTCGGCGGTGCGCGCAGCTAGCCGGCCCTCGGCTTTCTCGCTCGCGTCGCGATGCTTCCGCAGTGCCGTGCCGCGCCGGTTGCGCAGGTCGCGCAGCAACGTGTCCTCGCGTTTCGCAAAGTCCGCCAGCACCGCGCGCAGGTCGGCGAGCAGCGCGAGCGCGCGGCTCACGCGCAGGTCGGTGCGGCTACTCACAGTCGTGCCTCACCTTCTGCAGCAGCTTGCCGATTTCCTCGATTACGCCCGCCGCGCGGCCCACGTCGTTCGGGAGTTTTTCGAGATAATTGCGCTCGAACTCCGCGCTCTTCACGTCGTGCCAGTGCGCGCGCGTTTCCTGCCAGCGCAGCGAAAGTTCTTTGAGTGCTCCGCCGAGATTTCCGGCGCTGCCTGTGGTGCTCATACGTGGCGCAGGCTGCCAGCCTGTGGTTGTCCAGCGGGCATCCCTGCCCGCTGAATCGTGGGTGTATTTTCGCCGGGCAGAGATGCCCGGCGGACTGCCACAGGCTGGCAGCCTGAGCCACTTCGGGCGCTGCGCCGCGCGCTGACGTTTTGCTGATTCATAAAGCAGTCTCCGGCGGCGGCGCGGCGGGCGCGGGCTCCGGGGGGGGGGATTCAGTGTAGGCTTCGAGCGTGCGCTGGGCCTGCACGAGGTAAGCGATGGCGTCGGGCAGCTCGAAGTCGAGATAACTCCGCAGCCCTTCCATCCGCTTCACGAGAGGATCGGCGGCGCTGTCAAAGTCGCGGTTCCATTTCTTCACCATGCGCA
Source organism: Chthoniobacter sp. (assembly GCA_025351065.1). GTDB lineage: Bacteria > Verrucomicrobiota > Verrucomicrobiia > Chthoniobacterales > Chthoniobacteraceae > Chthoniobacter. Next base: position 3,119 of record JANXWQ010000196.1, read on the forward strand.
GTTTGGCCTGCGCCTCCTCGAGCGCGGCCTTGGCTTTGCGCACCGCGTTTTGCTGGACGATGAGCGAGTCGCGCAGCCCGGAAAGCTTCGCGCTGAGCAGCTCCTGCTCGACCTGACCGAGTTTCTTTTCCCGCTGGCGCACCTCGCCTTCCCAGCGAAACCGCATGTCGTGCTGGAGCCACATCCGCGTGCGCCGCACCTCGTCGTTGGTGTCGTCGAGTGAGCGCCGCGCCTTGCTCATGAAGATGATCAGCGCCGAGCGCAGCGACTCCAGAACGTCGATCGAAGTGACTCGGACCTGGTTCGTCATCGGTCAGCGCTGGGTCAGGTATTCCTCGATGCGCTGGGCCTTGCGCAGCAGGTAGGGCGTGTGCTTTTCCGCCACCTCCACGAACTTTTTCAGCACCTTCATCGTGTTCAGAAATTCCTCGCCGAACTTGTCCGCCTCCTGGTCCTGCCACGAGCCGCTCAGCGCCGCGAACCGCGCCTGCAGCGAGCCCGCCTTGTTCGCCACGTCTTCGTTAAAACGCTTTAGTTCCTGGGCAAAGCGGCGCACCTCATCGGGGTCCATGATTGCTTGAGCCATAGTTTTTGGGTTCCGGTTTTCGAGTTTGGAAAGGGCGGGGTGGGGGAGGAAAGGAAGCGCCGCCGGTCATAGCGCAGGCCCGGCCCGCGGCGCGAGGAAAACAAGCGCGCGAGGGCGACAATTCAAATCGCGCGGGGGCAGATTGGGCTTTCGCCGCCGTCGCCGTTCGCCTTACATCGCGCTCCCATTTTGCCCGTCCGCATGAACCTTTCCGACCTCACGCGCTGGAAAAGCTCCTCGTCAGGCGGCTGGAACCGTAAAGACGAAGGCCGTCCACACGTCGTTCGCCGGGCCGAGGGTCACGTCGCCGCCTTGGGCGCGGGCGAGTTCGCGGGCGAGGCTGAGGCCGAGGCCGTGGCCGGGCGTTTCGGCGCTGGCGGCGGCGCGGAAAAAGCGCGCGAAAAGCCGGGGCCGGTGCTCGGCGGGGATGCCGGGGCCGGTGTTGGCGATCTCGATGGCGAGGGTGCCGTTCTGAGGTTTGAGCGCGACGGTGATGTGCCCGCGGTCGTGGTTGTGCTTCACGGCGTTTTCCAAAAGATTTTGCAGGACGAGCGTGGTGCGCCCGGTGTCAAAGCGCGCGGTCTGGCTCGCAGGCATCTCGGCGATGAGGGAGATGCGGCGCGGCTCGGCGGCGGTCTGCGCGTCTTCCGCGCACGCACGGACGAGGGCGGCGAGATCGCCCTCGGCGGGGTGCAGGTCGAGCTGGCCCCCGTCGGCGCGGGAGAGGAGGAGCAGGGTTTGCGTGATTTGGGTGATGCGGCGGATCTGCTCGAGCGCGGTGTCCGTGTTTTGCGGGTCGGGCGCGGCGAGCTGCTGCTCGAGCGCGGCGCGGGCGATGGCGAGCGGGGTTTTGAGTTCGTGCGCGGCGTCGGCGCTGAAGCGGGAGGCTTGCGCGAAGGCGGCGGCGAGGCGGTCGAGAGTGGCGTTGAGCACGGTGGCGAGGCGCGCGAGTTCATCGCCGGTGGGCGGCACGGGCAGATGCTCGCCGAGGCGCTCTGCGGTCACGCGCTCGGCGGCGGCGGTGAGCTCCCCGATGGGCGCGAGGGCACGGGCGGCGAGCCAGCGCGCGCCGAAAAAAACGAGCGCCAGGGCCAGCGGAAAAACGATGCCTGCGGACATGAGGAGGCCGGAGGAAAGTTCGTTCAGCTCATTGAGATCCACGGCGAGGTAGAGCGTCACGCCGTTTCCCGGAAAGACGGCGGCGCGCACGCCATTGGGACCGAAGGCCAGGTCCGAGATGCCCGGTGGAGCGGCCGCGAGGGAGCGTCCGCCGAGGCTGCGCGAGCGGTAGAGCGGCTGGCCCGCGGCGTCCAGGACCTCGATGAACCAGTCCTCGCCCTTGGTCTCGGCGATGACGCTCTTGACCATGCGCGGCGTGACCCAGGCGGGGCGCGCGCCGTTTTTGCGGTACTCGGTGAGGAAATGTTTGCCGATGAGCCGGAACTGCGAGTCGAGTTCAGCGAGCTCCTGCTGCCGGAGGTACACGACCGCGCCGCCGCTGACGACGAGGAGGATGACGGCGACGAGGAGCGCGGCCCAGAGCGTGAGCTGGGCGCGGAGCGACCAGCGTTTCATTCG